>JANPIG010001146.1:0-1790 GCA_031424875.1 Cytophagales bacterium | reverse complement strand
GACTATGTATCTCAACGTCAGTCGTTTATACCTAACCTTCTTCCCGAACAAGCCGTACAGATGCCAGCCGTTCAGTTGGCTTATATCTTAGAAAAACGGTTTGGACAATCCGCTTTTTTTGCGGCCCTCAATCCCGCTCATTTCGTTGAAAGCCCCGTTCAGATTCAACCTGATTCCACATGGATAAAAACCGTAAACATGGTGGGTGTAAATGTCCGAACCATTGGTAGTTTTTGGAACGTGATTAAATATGCTCTCACTTTGCCCAAGACTCAATCTTCAATTCATTTATTGCCTATTTGGGAATGTGGTGTAGTGGCAAGTCTCTATGGCATAGCGAGCTGGAATATTAATCCAGAGTTTTTTGATCCTGAGTTAGCTATCGCCTTTCCGCACCTCAATACGGTTGAAAAGCAGTTGAAAGTGGTAACAAATATTTTACATTTGATGGGAAAAACGGTAGGTATGGATGTAATTCCTCATACCGATCGATATTCAGAAATTGCTCTGGCCAATCCACAATTTTTTGAGTGGCTGCAACGTCGTGAATTTGAAATTATCGACCATTGCGAAAATCTGCATGAGAAAGTTCAAGAACGGATATTAGATTTTCTTTATCAATATGGGGGAACCGTTTCGGAGTATTATCCAAGAAGAAAAGATGAGTTTTTTGATAATAATATTTATTCCGAAGAAAAAAGGTTGAAATTTCTTTTTGGCGATAAAAATAATCTTGAAGGGCGTAACCACCGAAGAAATCAACTAATAAATCACTTGTTTTCACAAGGTTATGAGCCAGTACCTGCCACCATGGCACCTCCCTACAGGGGCTTAGAAGTGGATAATCGTGAGGAAGCAAAAACCGTTGATGGGGATGGCAGAGTTTGGCGTGATTATGTAATTACAAAACCCGAACCAATGTCCAGAGTTTTTGGTCCTTTAGCAAGGGTAAAACTGTATGAAAGCAAAGATGATAATAGTAATTGGGAAATAGATTTTAGCAAACCTCGGCATGAAGTTTGGGAGTATATGGCTCAGAAATATCTTGGTTTTGCCAACAATTATGGTTTTGATTTTATGCGAGGGGATATGTCGCACGTGCAGATGAATCCTAATGTAAACTATTCACAATCAGATGATTATTACGACATTCACAAATATATCAAGAAAACTATACGCCAAGATAAACCATGGTTTGGCTATTTTGCCGAGAGTTTTTTAGCCCCGCCAAACACGATGGCGTATGGGGTGGAAGAAGATCATTTGGAAGCCTCTGATACTGATACTACCTTGGGAGATTTACAATCAATGGTAGTGGGAACAGAACCGTTTGTATCTGCTTTTTCCAGATACCACCTGTTAATACAAACCAGAAAATTTGCCCCAAATTTTACCTTAATAACTGCTGATAAAGATGACCCCCGTTTTGATAGTTTTTATTTAAAAGGTAATGAAATTAGAATGTTTATGGGTATATTTATTACCGATATGCCCTCATACATGGCCTTAGGTTTTGAACAAAGAGATCCACATCAACAACCTGCACCCAATGAGCATTATACAAAACTCTATGTTTTTCAATTATCAGAAGGTAAAAATGCTACGCATGGAAAATATGAGTGGGGACAAAATGGGAAACTTTTTCAAAATTTAACAACTTTAAAAAATATAGCTGAAAAAATTCATGAAGCCATTGAAAATCAGCCAATAAAATGGATAATTGAACCTGATAGGATAGGCAATAAAAAAGTAATTGCCTGGACACAAAGCAAAAACCCTAATTATCTTTT
>JANPIG010001145.1:0-7824 GCA_031424875.1 Cytophagales bacterium | reverse complement strand
ATTTATTATATTCAAAAGAAGTAAAACAGGTTTTTTTATATCCACAAGGAGGTATCGACCAAATTAATCAGGCTCTTACCTTACGTTTAATTGAAATTTTTAAAGTAAAAGTAAAGCAACTCCAAAAAGCAGAAGGAGCTGATTTTAAAGAATTAGATTTTCCTTCGAAGTTTTTAGCAAGCTTAAACAAGCAAAAGATTTTGGAATACTTAGATAAGTATAATTTTAGTTTAATCACAAACGACTTGACCTCCAGTAATGAGATACTAACTAAAGCTATTTATGCAAATACAAGATTAACCCTTAGACATAATGAATTAAATGAAAAATTTACTGAGGAAGAAAAATGTAAGGATTTGTATTTAGCGGCTAAAATCATATTACTAAAACAAAATAATTCATTAGAATTTCTCTGGAGGTTATTTACAATAAACGAAAATCTTTTTAAGATTGAAATCGAAAAATTGATAGGAAATAGTCGAAACTTTTATAATAGTGGATTAGGTAAGAATGACCTAAACCTTAGATGGGAGAGGGTTTTAAATGATTTAGATGAAGAACTTATTCCTTATTTAAGGAAGAAAAAAATTGTACTAAATAACCCAAATAGATGGGCATACAAATCAATGTATATTCATTTGATGAGAAAGGGTGTTATTTCTCAAACTCTGGTAGAAAAACGTAAATGTGTCGGAGATAAAATAGAACTTTTAGCCAATATAAGAAATAATACACAACACAATTTAGGTTCAACAACTAAAGACGAATTAGATTTAGTACTTATAGAAAACAATTATTCATTAACCAAGCTACTTACTGATCTTGATCAAATCTTCAATATCCAAGGTTTTGGGATTTATGACGTAATAAGAAAAGAAATAGAGGCTTTACTCTAAATACCGATCTTATCTTTCCATGTATATTTAGAAATCCAATTCCTAAATATACACGGAAAGTTTACTTATACACTTCCAGCATCCCCAATACATGCTCAATCATTTCCTCTCTTAGTCTTGAAGGCTCTATTACTTCTGCATCTTTTCCAAATTCCAATAATTTAGCAATCAATTCATTATTTACCCTCAAACGATACTCAAAAATTTTATACTTTTCTGTACTTTCAGCCACTATTTCTTCTTGACTGTGATGTAAAGGCTTGGTTTTTATGTAATTAGCTCTTTTTGCTTCAACTTTAATTTTGACGGTTTCTAATTGAGCATACGTGTCAGTTCTGTGATTGTATAAATAGGTAAAACCAATAATATCATTCAAAAAGGCTAAATCTGAAGATTTTTGTTTTTTAAAATTGAAGGTTGATTTTTCAATGGCCAATATTCTATCTAAGGCTAAATTATAAATTTTTCCTTTTTTGTGTTCGTAGCCATAAACATGCCAACGATTATGATACTCTTTGAGAAGATAAGGGCTTAGGCTGTATCCTCTTAATTCTTTACCAAAATCTTGATACTTTATTTTGAGACATTCTTTATTTTTAATCGCCTCATATAGGTCATTTATTCTTTTTAGTCCACTGTAATCATTATTTGACTCAAATTGTACAATGCTTTCTTTGGAAGCATTAGGAATCCGTTCTTTTAATTTAAGCCAAATATCTTCTAAACCTTTAAAGGCAGGAAATTCAGCAAATTGCTGCAAGAGCGTTTGTACTTCTTCAGCAAATTTTGAGTCATCTACACTAAATATTTTTTGAAAAGAATATATTTCTTCATACCAATATTTTCCTTTTTCATGCTTGATTGGTGCTTCATAGGTGTCTTCCAGATTATGAAGGTCATTAAAAATAGTTTTCTTTGTAATCTTTATTCCGTTGTGTAAATAAGTTTTCTCTATATCTGTCCAGCCAACTGGCGTACCTTTCGCTAATAGATTATGAAGAATTTGTAAGCGGTCGAACTGATTTTTTGTTTTTGCCATTTTATGAAATTGAAATTAGTAACATTAGATTACACTAATGTATGCCAATTTTGTATTCGAAACAAGAAATAAACATTTTAATTTTTAACCCCATACCATCTTCCATACAACACAAACGATTACTTCATTTCTTCCTTTTATTCCCACTGCGGAACAAGTTGTTACACTTGAAAAAATCAAGATTTTCTTGACCGATGAGCAAGATTTTTTGATTGTGAAAGGTGCCGCAGGTACTGGTAAAACCTCTATTATGAAGGCTGTGGCTGATTATCTTAATCAAGCGAATATTGGCTTTGAGTTATTAGCTCCTACTGGTCGTGCCGCAAAAAATATTGCTTCAAAGGCAGGTTATCAGGCAGAGACAATTCATGCTCATGTCTATATTCCTGAAACTAATGAAGATGAAGCAAAAGTATGCTTTAAGCGTAAAACTAATAAGTTTTCGGAACAGAGGGTTTATATCGTTGATGAAAGTTCGATGATTAGTAATCTGATAAATAATTCTCAAGAATTTGAATCTGATACACCTATGCTCTCAGACTTGATTGCTTTTATTAAACAGGGGAACAAATCTAATAAAATTATTTTTGTTGGAGATGATTGTCAGTTGCCACCTGTGGGTTATAAAGCTCATGAACAGTCGCCTGCATTGGATTTGTCTTTTCTACAAAAGACCTTCCAATTGCAAGGGAATATGATTCGATTGTCAAGAGTTATGCGTCAGTCTGAGGGCTCATATATTTTAAATGCTGCGTTTGAGCTTCGTTCTTTCATAGAACGAGAGCAAGCTTATACTGCTAACATCGGTAAGGCAATGTACAATCCTAATCATGTAACAGATTTGTATTTGCATAGATTTGAAATAAATAGTCCACAAAAAGTGGCCATTATTGCTTATGCAAATGATTATGTGAGTAGATGCAATAAAATGGTGCGTGAAAAATTAGGTTTAGAAGGCGTATTAGCGAAAAACGATTTGATTGTTTTGACCAGAAATTATTTTGACAAAAATTTAGCGTTTGTTCCTAACGGAGAAGTAGTAAGAGTTCTTACTCTTGGTTCAATTCGTACTGTAGCGGAATTGAGATTTATGGATGTTGAGCTGGCTCTTTTAAGTGGGCAAAATGAAGCATATACCATATCGACCAAAATTATGCTGGATGTTTTGGATAATCCTAAATCAATCACTATTGAGAAGAAAAAGGCATTGTTTGCGTATGCTAACAAGCATAATACTACTTATCGGAGTTCTAAAAATGCCTGTGATGATGAGTTTCTCTCGGCCATGCAGGTAAACTATGCTCACGCTTTCAATGGTCATAAAGCACAAGGGAGCGAATGGGATACTGTTTTATTAAATTCTTGGATGCCTGATACTGATCAGCGTTTTCTTTATACAGGTATTACACGTGCTAAGACTGAACTATTTACTAATAATGCTCATACTTTTAAGAAGTCTTAAACCCCCGATACATCTTCTATACAACACAACTGATTATCAACCAAAGAGGCAGTAGCCTAAGTGTGAAAAACGGACGATATTGCGTTCGTTGTGGTGAAAGTGTGGCCTTTATAGCTGTACATGAAGTTAGAGGTATCCATCTTCACTCAGCTACAAAATTATCGTATGAGGTGGTACAAACTGCCTTGGAACATAATACAGATGTTTTATTTGTAAATCGGAAAGGGTATCCAATTGGCAGACTTTGGGGGAATACTTTTGGTTCAATTTCTACCATCCGTAAAAGTCAGTTAAACTTTTCTCAAAGTGGTGCTGGTGTTGAATGGGTGCGTAATATTTTAATTCATAAAGCTGAAAATCAGCACAATTTATTGGAATTACTTTCGCTGATTTCGGAGGTAAATGCCGAATTGCCAATACAAAGAGTGCATAAGTATACCGAAAAATTTATGAACTTTAAACACGAAGATGCGTCAGAAACTTTTGCATCTTTTAGAGGTTTTGAAGGCAGTTGTTCAAAGTTTTACTTTGAAGGAATTAAGCAAATACTGCCAAAGCAATATCGTTTTGAAAAACGTTCTCAACATCCAGCGTTGGATATGTTTAACTGTTTATTAAATTATGGCTATGGAATGTTGTATGGTCATTGTGAATCTGCTTTAATTAGGGCTGGCATTGATCCTGCTATTGGAATTATGCACCGTGACGAGTATAATCGCCCCGTATTGGTTTACGATTTTATTGAGCAGTTTAGGCATTGGGTTGACTACGTGGTATGTCATTTGTGCTTGCAGGAGGTCATTTTTGAAGAGTTTTTTGAGGTTGAAAATACGCAGTATTGGCTTAATACTTACGGAAAACGTATTCTCATTCAAAGCATTAATGAATACCTAAATGAATTAATCAATTTGCAAGGGCTGAATAGAAGTCGTCTTAATCATCTTGAGCTGGAGGCTCAACGCTTAGCGTCGTTATTGAAAAAAATATAAGTGTAAATAGATTACACTATACATCTGTAAGTTTGTCATATTAATTCACTTTTAAACGGATAAATATCTTCAATACTACTCCACAACTTTCTTTAGGTTTCGCCATTACATCTGCTTCTGAGACTCTTCAAAGAGTAACTATTGAGGAAATCGTTGCCTTAATTTCAGGTAAGAATCCCTCTTCTTTGGAACAAGAAGTTGCTCGTCTGCAAAAGTTACGCAATATCGACAAGACTGCTTACAGGACTTTAAAAACTCGCCTTCCTTATTTTGTAGGAAGTGTGTTCCATCATGATTGCCGTCGTATTGAGAATGTTTCTGCCGTAAATTATATTATTTTGGATATTGATCATTTGACAGATTTTGACGGTAAAATACCTAATTCTATCAAGGCCGATGAGCGTGTTTTGATGGCATTTGTGTCACCGAGTGGGGAAGGGATCAAGGTAATTTTTAAATTATCAGAGTCTCTTATTTCTATCCAAGGCTTTCAAGTTGCCTACCGTGAATTTGCTGAAAAATTTGGGGTTAAGGTGGGATTAACAGGTTTTGTTGACCTCAAAACGTCGGATGTGAGTAGGGCTTGCTTCTTATCTTATGATGCAAATGTTTATTATAACCCTGAAGCTGTAAGCGTTACACTTAATATTATGAATGACATCTTTGCTGTAAATGAATTTGCAGATAATAATGAAATGGCTGTATTAGCAGAAAATAATGTCGAAAAAACTAAGGGATTAATTAATGAAACAGCGTACAAAGCTATTTTAAAGGAAATTAACCCTAATACACCTACTCGTGTTCAGAAAGAGATTTTTGTTCCGAAAGAAATAACTATGCTCTTTTCTGAAATTGAAAAGCTGTGTCAACAAGTGGGTCTGGAAATTTTGGAACAATTGCCCATTCAGTATGGTGTAAAAATTATGGTTAAACAAGGCTACAGGAAGGCTGAAGCGAATGTATTTTATGGTAAGAAGGGCTACTCTGTCGTTATTTCTCCCAAAACTGGGACAGATAAAAATCTAAATGAATTACTACATCAAATACTTTTCGATTTCTTTTTCCCCAAACCTGTCATTGAGGAAATTTCTTTGACGGGCTTTATTTCATTAAACTAATAATAGAAATGCCACGAAAGAAAAAATATCATCCCAAACCATTAACAGAACTTAATGAGGACTGGAAAGTGGCTGGTTTACCTTTTTTACCAGAAAAAAAACTCAATGAGTTTATAGATTTAAAAAATGACACAACTATTTTGCCTGATGGATTGAAAGTTTTTTTTGATTTTTTCAAAAATGCTCAACAATTAAAACGCTCTGAAGATATGTATTGCTTTATTATGTATGACATTGAAAATACTAAAATACGAAATATGATGGCCAAGTACTTAATACAAAAGGGTTGTATCAGAGTACAAAAATCTATTTATTTTGCTCGGTTTCATCGAAAATTACAAAAAGAGGTCACCGTTATGCTTCGCAAAATGCAAGCTTGTTATGAAAATCAGGATAGTATTTTAGTATTACCAGTTGGTGAAGATATGCTTAATAGCCTTACTTGTATTGGAAAATCTTTTGAGTTTAAACTCATAACAGCACCGAAGCACACTTTATTTTTTTAATATACAAATAAATTAAACTTGATATACCTTCAATAATTCATGTAATATCCTTATAAATGCCAATGAAGTAACCCGCTTGCGCAAGGCAGGGAAAGTTGACGATGCGTTAGCATTGTCTGAAACGTTGTTGACTCAGGATTCTAAAAACATATATAATAGCCGAGCGGCTGGATGGGTATATATAGAAATAATAAAAACTCAATGCCAAACATTGGCTCAAACGAACCAATACATAGGAATGGTAATAGGGCTGGCACTTGAGGCTTCCGAAGATATTTTCTGGGAGCAAATTCGGTGGCAAATTGCCAAATTTTTATTCCGACTTGGTAATAATACTTCGTATGTAGATTGGTGCATTTTTCTTTCATGGTATGAATCATTTCCCAAACAGGTCTCACAAGCGAATAGTGTTTTACTTAAATCCATTCTTAAACATCAGGGAGAAATTCAAACTTTAGCGCTGGTTTCAACGCTAAGTGACGTCACTAATTTACAATTGGGTGATTTTGAATCGGAAATAATAGACATTGGAAAAACTGTTCCTTCTTTAGCTGAACGCTTATTTATTGCGATTGCTAAGAACTGGGGCATGATTATGGATTCTGATAAAGATTTCCAAGATTATGAGAAAGTATGTGCTTTTATACAAAGACTTGATAAATTTTCAGATGAATATCCCAAAATGGCTTACTTAATCTATTATAGAGCAGTGTTAAGATTGAAATTAGGAATGTGTGAGGAGGCAAGAATATTGCTTATTCCCTTTGTAAAAAAAAAACAAACAGAATTTTGGGTGTGGGAAGTATTATCTCAAACATTTCCAAACGATATTGATACCCAGATTGCTTGTTTATCTAAGGCTTTGTTATGCAAAACATCTGATAACTTTTTGGTAAAAATTCGTCAAAAAATGGCGGAGTTGCTAATCTTTAAACAAGATTGGAATGCTGCCTATACGGAGGTTTTAGCAATCATTTCGATAAGAAATTTAAATAATTGGCAAATCTCAACTCAGATATTTAATTGGAAAAATATGGCTATGACACATAACGCTATAGCCTATACGAACAATAATAATTTTTATAAGAAAAACATTGTTATTGCTGAGAACATAGTGAGTTGTTCTATAAAAACCATTGGTGTAGTTTGGAAGATTAATTCAGAGAAAAAGACCGCACAGTTTTTTGTGAATGAAAAAGTATATGGAGGATTTAATTATGAGAATGCAAAAATTATGGTAGGTGTTGGAAATCTATTAAGTTTATCTTTAAATGAGATAAAAGGGGCTGATTCAACTTATTTTCAAGTTAAATCCGTTGAAATTTGTAATGGTGAGGCTCCAGAAAGCTTAAGAAAAGTATTTACAGGAATATTAAAAATTGTTGGGAAGGCTGGATTTGTTGAAGATATGTTTATCGAAGAAAAGCTAATTGTTAATACAAAGTGTAAAGTCTCGGGAATTGCGGTAAGAGCTTTTGATGGAAAGAAACTTAATTGGGGATGGAAAGCAATCTCATTAATTGAATTGGAATAATGATATAAAGATTAATAAGTAATTCAATAAATGTTGGTATATTTGATTTTAAAGTAACTGTTTATGTACTTTTTTGATTTAATATTACATAGATTTAATATGAATATATTTATTTTTACATGTGTAAGGTATTGATAATTAAGATATTACAAATAGTGCCCCAGCAACCCAACTTCCAGTAGAATAAGGATTAAGACTTTTTGATATACCAATATCTCTGTTTTCTCTCTTGTAATCCCAGCAACCCAACTTCCAGTAGAATAAGGATTAAGACATATTT
>JANPIG010001144.1:0-7031 GCA_031424875.1 Cytophagales bacterium | reverse complement strand
CAGGGACTCAATTCATGCAAGGCTCGCTTGACGATATTCACCTCTACAACCGCCCCCTAAATGCAGACGAAATAAAAGCTCTTTATGATGGAACACCAGCCCAAACAATTACTATAACCACTAACATTTCAGCTCCCTGCGGAGGTGATAAAATTACCTTTACAGCCAATGGTACTATAAATACTTCAAAATATCAATGGAAAGTTGATGGCGTGAATGCTGGGACAAACAGTAAAACGTTTTCCTATAATTCGCCCAATAAATCAGCAGAATATCAAGTAAAAATATCTGTGGAAGTAACGGATGAAGACCCGTGTTTTCCACAAAAACCTGTTTTGGTAGAAAAGATTGTTGGGATAAAAAATTGTGTAAATCCGAATTCTAATGCAGGTAATAAAATCTTAATTCCCACAGTTTTCACGCCCAATGGAGACGGCACAAACGATGTTTGGGAATTGACAACACTTGCTGGGAACGGAGACTTGATTGTGGAGATTTATAACCGTTGGGGCGAAATAGTTTTTTACTCAAAAGGCTACTCAGAACCTTGGAATGGTACTTATAAAGGTTCACCCGTTCCCGAAGGCACGTATGCGTATGTTGTACGAGTGGATGCTGAAAAGGTTTTTAGAGGGGCGGTTTTGGTGGTTCGGTAATTAACTGAATATTTCACTCAACGCAATTTCAATACCTGTTGCGGGGTCAGTCAGGGTCATATCAGAGGTAAAAAAAGTGTATTTTTCGAGGGAAGAATAAACGGAAATGGCTTGGAAAGCGGGCATTACGAACCAGCAAGATTTCACCCCTGCTTGGAAATAGCGATTTATTTTTTTTAAAATATCGTTGTCAGATTGTGAGGGAGAAACTATTTCGATGGCAGTCAAAGGCATTTCGGTCATGGATAATTCATCATCCCAAAAATTGAATTCTAATTTTGGATATATCGCAATATCAGGAACACAATCAGGCTTCTGGGGCATGGTGATATTGATTTCTGACAAACAAGTGAATTGTTTACGATATTTAACATCAATCTCAACTAATAAATTTTTTTGAATGTAAGCGTGGTTTTTGCTGGGCATAGGTTTATTTCTTTCGATTTCGTATTGAGAAAGTTCTTTTTCAACGGATGTTTCTATTAATAATTCCATATTCTTTTTTGTTATTTTTCAAATGTAATAATAATTGACGATAAGTCAAAAATAATGCTTTATATCTATTTTAACCAATAGCCAATTAACTAATCTCCAATAACCAAGCATCAATGCCGCATCACCTCCTCCAAACTTGCCCAAACGATTTCGCCCATCGTTTTGCATTTCAAAAACTTGTCTGATTTATAATATTGAGCTAATTCTGTTTTGAGTTGTATGGTGTTTTCTTCCGAAGAAATATCGTCTTTTGCCATAATAGTCATCAATTCATATACTCGCTGACTTTCTGCTTTCAATCGTCTCGAAATGAGCGAACGTTCTTCGGTTTGATATTGCTTCACCGACTCTGAGGTCATGTATTTCATACCCATTACTATCAGCGGATTATTTTGCCTAAAATATTGAGGCATATACACTGTCCGCTTGCCCTCATACGACTGTTGGTCAAAATCTATAGCTCTGATTCGGTAATATTCTTCTTCAAAATCGGGCGTAATATCCACCACAAAATTAGAGGAGTGCATATCTCCCAAAAGTATCACAAAACATCTTTCATTAAACTTTACAAACTCTTTTGCTAAACGGATTTGATTGATTTTGGGGTCGCTGAGGTTGTTTTTGAAAAACATATCGCCTGGGATTCCTGCAATGTGTTCTTCTACCAACGTGTTTTCAAAAGTCAGATACAGGATTCTGTTGGGGGATAAAAGATGTTCCAATTCCATGCCGTAAACCCTTGAACAGTCAGCACGTTTGATATAAAAATAATCGAAATTATCATTTACTCGATTCACAATTCTGATACGGAAAGGTTGCGTATTTCCGTAGGTACACAAGTCCACACGGTCGATGGTGAGGTGGGTGATAACCTTTTCGTCACCATCGGTTTTGAGGTCGGCATAAATCTTTTTTAGGCTTTCATAAATGTATTCAATTTCGCTATGAGGAAAGAAAACCGTAATCCAAAGTGTATCTGCTCCAAAGCGGTCATAGAGACTGATTGAACTCTCAAACCGCAGTAAATCAGCGTATTGGATAGGCATTTTCGCCTCCCGCCCGTACTTTGCAAGATACTTGCGAAGTTGAAGATTTATCTTGAAAGGGATTTTCTTTTTAGAAATTAAAGCCATGTTCTACCCGACATCATAATTTTTGATAATTCATAAAAAGACTTAGACTTGGGTGTTTAAAGAAAAGCCAAAATCTAAGCCCTATAAGCCGAGACTTACGTAGTAAAATTAGACGATTTTTTCAAAATTACCATATAAAAATACTATTGTTAATAAATACCATGGTAGTTTCCAAAAGTATTCAATTCACACCTTATGTTATTTCTCATTCAAAAATATTATAACCAATATTCTTTCACTCAAAGGTGGCATACGTAAAATCCCATTCTGAATAAGTGCAAATGGCCTTGACATAACTCGCTAATTTTCAACCATTTATATCTTTGTAATCCTTAATGGGTGTACTCCATTTGAGTTTATTGTTTCGCCATTAATCAGAGTGATGAAAATGAATATGGTTTAGAGCATGATTTTAAAGATTATTTCTTAAAAGTAAGCATCGGCAATTTTGCTTCTTGAATAAAATGTCGGGTAATTGAGGTATCAAAAATATTACTCAAAAACGATTTTTCGTGAATTGCCATTGCCAGTACATCAGGTTTGTAGGTATTGATATAAGTCTCTAAACCTTCAATAATATCGTCCCTCTGGAGTTGTTGAATCGTTATATCTTCATTCTTAAATTTTTCTTCCAATTCCTTAATCGTTTCTTCTATAATATGACCAATATTTGGCTCAAAATTCTCGTGAACATGAACTACTTTACAAGAAGCCCCCAAGGGTTTTGCCATATTTAAAAGCTTTTCAGTTGCTACTATTTCGTCTTTTTTAAAATCAGCGGCGTAAAGAATTCTTTGTGGATAATCAATGGGTACATTTCCCGGAATGGTAAAAACAGGACATTCAGCCGTTTTCATTACTTCTTGAGCATGCGTTCCCAGCCATTTATCCATCATATCCGAAGCCCCTTTTGTTCCCATCACAATCATATCCACTTGCATGGACTGTGCAATATCTACAATTTTTTCAGCAGCAAATCCATATTCAACTCGTTGAGAAACTCTCTCAGCAGATAAATTTGAATCTTGGATAAATTGATTGGTAAATACGTCTAAGTCTTCTTTTGCTCCTTTTTCATTCAAGGAGATGGCATTCTTGACTTCAAACGAATGGTTACTTTGAGGTACCATAGGGATGTAATGAACGTGCAGAAAAATCAAATTGGCATCGTAAAATTTTGCCAACATTCCTGCATAACGAGCAGCATGAGAAGCATTTTTGCTAAAATCGGTAGGGAAAAGGATAGTTTTCATGTTACTGTTTTTAAGGTTGAAATTGTATTTTTTAATTCAGTTTTTAATTAATTTATAAAGCCTTTCAGTGTCTTCTATTCGGCATAATTCAGAGCCTTCATTCATGGTTGCTGCTGTACCACAAGCTACACCATATTGTACAGCTTCTATCAAACTTTTATTGTTAGACAAACTCAGTACTATACCCGCCACCATACTATCGCCCGCACCCACGGTACTTTTTCTTTCAACGGTTGGTGGCTTTATGGCAACCATCAAATCTTTGGTCACGAGCATTGCTCCATCTGCTCCCATCGAAACTGCCACAACTTCACATTTACCTTTTTTGATAAGTTCTCTGGCCACATTCCCAACTGATTCAGTACTTAATTCCTCTACTCCCATTAGTGAACTCAACTCTCCCAGATTAGGCTTAATTAAATATACACCTGCTTCTACGGCTTTAGTGAGAGCCTCTCCTGTAGTATCTACTATGAATTTGGCTTTTTTACTTTGGGCAATTAATGCTATTCTGGCAAAAATATCCGTGGGAATTCCTTTAGGTAGGCTACCACTTGCCACGATAAAATCAACCTTGTCAATATTCTCAATACTTTGCAGACACGCTTGCCATTCGGATTCATAAACCTCGAGTCCAGGCATTCCAAAGCGGAATTGCTTATTGGTAGTAGCTTCAACTACCACTAAGTTTTCTCGAGTATCATTTTGGGTTTTCGAAACAATGGTATCAATGAATTCCTCTTTTAGTAGTTCTGTAAATCTTATTCCCGAATATCCGCCAGCCAAATAAACAGCAGTTGCCTCTCCTCCCAATTTTTTTATGGCACGAGCTACGTTTATTCCACCACCGCCAGGTTCATAAACTGGGAATTCACAACTCAACTTTTTTTCGGGAATTAATTTTTGTACTC
The DNA here is from genome assembly GCA_031424875.1 of Cytophagales bacterium. Lineage (GTDB taxonomy): Bacteria > Bacteroidota > Bacteroidia > Cytophagales > Spirosomataceae > Arcicella. Next base: position 2,583 of record JANPIG010001144.1, on the reverse strand, counting down.
TCGTACTTTTATCAATCGCAGGATTGAAGGTAATAGTAATAATTTTTGACATAAATTTGTTTACTTAATTGTTGATTATTTATAAAATAATTGTACAAATTACTGATTTTTAAAAACTTTATAAATCTGAATTATAATCAAAGGAATTAAACTCGCAACGATTGATACAATCCAAACATTTAACGATAAAACAGACAATCCAAGTACCAAACGCATTTGTGGGACGGCATATACAAAAACCATTAATCCCGAACAAATAACAATGGCATACCATACAAAATGGTTTTTAGTAATTTCATTTACCAAAAATTTTGAATGTAGCGATGACATATTAAAAACGTGAAATAATTGAGCAAAAGCTAAGGTTACGAAGGCTACATTATTCAAAATTTTATGATCAGTTGTGATAAATTCTCGACAATATATAACTGCCACAATCACTGACATGGTAATTATAGCCGAAAATATCCCTATATCAATCCAATCTTTATTGGTTACAATATCTTCTTTTGAGTCTCTTGGAGGTACTTGCATCACGGTTTTATCACCTTTTCCTAAGCCTAATGCCAAGGCTGGAAATACGTCTGTTACCATATTTAAAAATAAAATTTGTAAGGGCAAAATGGTAGAGGCAGGAGCCAAAAAACCTAAGGTTGTAACAATAAAAATCTCGCTCAGATTGCAAGAAACCAGATAAATGACAAATTTTTTGATGTTGTTAAATATCTCCCGACCATGCGCTACCGCTTCGGCAATTGAGGTAAATGAGTCATTTTTTAGTACGATACTGGCAGTTTCTTTTGCCACTTGTGTTCCTCGCAAACCCATAGCAATGCCCACATCTGCTTTTTTTAAGGCGGGGGCATCGTTCACGCCATCGCCCGTCATGGCTACGATATTGCCCCCTTTCTGAAAAATATCGGCAATATCTAATTTCTGTTTGGGAGTGGTTCGAGCAAATACGGCCGTTGATAGAATCTTATTTTTCCAGTCTTTAGTGAGTGTTTTCATTCCCGATAAATCACTTCCTGTAATTACGTTTTGTTCGCCCTCATCTACCAAACCTACTTTTTTAGCAATATTCAATGCCGTTTTAGGATGGTCGCCTGTTATCATCACTACTTTGATACCAGCATCTCGACAAGTGATAATAGCTTTTTTAATATCTAATCGTGGTGGGTCCAAGAAGCCGATTGAGCCAATATAAATTAAGTCATTTAAGAAATTTTTATCGTTTATCTTATTCTCTTCTCGATACGCAAATCCTAAAACCCTCAATCCTTCTTCGGACAATGATTCGGACTCTTCTAGGATTTTTATTTTATCGGCCTTGGTAAATTCCTTGATAGATTTGCCTTTCTGAATTTTACTACATTTTTCTAATAATTGCTCTACTGCACCTTTTGCTGCCACAAAATTACCTTTTTCTGATTTGTGTAAAGTTGCCATCATTTTCGTATCAGCATCAAATGGAATTTCGCCAAGGCGTTGATACTTTTTATGGATTTCTTCAAGCGATATTTCGGAGGTGTTGGCTAAATGAAGCAAAGCAATTTCCACGGGGTCGCCTAAGGATTTCTCTTTTTTGCCTTTTATTTCCGAAGAAGCATTGTTGCATAAAGCACCCACGATTTTTATTTTCTCAAAGTTTTCAATGCTTTTTTTTATTCCACCTTCTTGAAATTTCAGTACCTTGTTTTCGATGCTTGCTTTAATCGTTTCATCTGGAAAACATAAGGTATCCACATAAATTTTGTTCTCGGTAAGTGTACCAGTTTTATCGGTCAAAATCACGCTTGTACTACCCAAAGTTTCGACGGCAGAAAGCTTTTTTACGATGGCATTGCGCTTAGCCATCAACAACATTCCGTATGATAACGCTACTGTTGACACAATGGGCAAACCTTCTGGAAACGCTGCAACGGCTAAGGCAATAGAAGTTTCAAGAATCAAAAACCAGTCTTTCCCTTGAATAATGCCCGTAGCTGCAAAAATTGCGGTCATCACTAAGGTTATATAAATCAACTTTTTACTGAGAGCGCTCAGTTTTTTTTCCAGAGGCGTTTTGGTATCAACCGAACTCTCTACTAAGGATGTAATTTTACCTAATTCCGTATTTTTGGCAATTCCTGTTATAATTACTTTACCATTTCCATTCATCACGAACGAACCCTTGAAAACCATATTGAATTGGTCGCCAAGGGCGGTTTCTTGGGTAAGGGTTTCGATATTTTTAAGCGTTGGCAACGATTCCCCTGTAAGTGAAGATTCATCACATTGCAATTGGTTGGACACCACCAACCGCCCATCCCCAGGAATAATATCACCCGCTTCTAATTCAGCCAAATCGCCAGGTGCAATTTTTTCAGAATTAATTTCTTGTAATTTCCCATCTCTGATAACTCTAGATTTAATAATATCCATTTCCTTCAAAGCATTCATGGAACTTCGAGCCTGCATTTCCATCAAAAAGCCAATCAAAGCATTCACCAAAATCACAACAGCAATGGCAATGGCTTCGATATAATGTTCAAAATAGGCAGAAACCAAAATAGCGAAAAACAGTAAATAGACAATTGGACT
>JANPIG010001143.1:0-2323 GCA_031424875.1 Cytophagales bacterium | reverse complement strand
CAGGAACTCTTTCTGGAAATCCCATTGCGATGGCGGCTGGACAAGCCATGCTAACCTATTTAGAGTCGCATCCAGAAGTTTATCATCGATTGGAAGATATTGGTAATACTTTGACCAATGGTATGAGAGAAAATATGCAGAAATTAGGGGTAAATTATACGCTCAATCACGTGGGTTCGATGTTTACGCTCTTTTTTACGAACAAACCCGTAAACAATTTTGAAGATGCTAAGAACTCTGATACAGCATTGTTTGGCAGATATTTTCAAGCTATGTTGAAGCGAGGGATTTATCTTGCTCCTTCACAATACGAAGCCATGTTTCTTTCAACTGCCCTTACTGATGAGCATATTAAGACGATTTTACAGGCGAATTATGAAAGTTTGAAGGGGGTTTTGTAAGTAGAGATTTTTAAAAAATCACTTTTAAAGGTGATTCTGACAAAAAGACGGTTTCAACGAGCCGTCTTTTTTTTGTGATAAATAAACGGTACAACAGCAAAATCATGTATAACTCTCTCATTCCCAAATTATTATTGCTAATCCTTCCCATTTGGTCAGGTTCATTTTTAGATACTGGAAAAGACGATGCCAAACCTCGTATTTTCTTAATTGGTGATTCCACGTGTGCCAATAAGAACCCTTATGATGAACCTGAAACGGGTTGGGGACAGGTTTTTCCTCAATTATTTACTAATGCTATCGAAATACAAAATCATGCTGTAAATGGAAGAAGTACTAAAAGTTTCAGAACTTTGGGTCATTGGAAAATAGTGGCAGTACAGCTCCACAAAGGCGATTATGTGTTTATTCAATTCGGGCATAATGATCAAAAAGAATCAGACACAGCACGGTATGCACCAGCACAGACTGACTATCGCAAAAACTTAATTCGTTACATTGAAGAAATTAAAGCCAAAGGAGCAACGCCAATTTTGCTTACACCCGTAATGAGAAGAAAATTTGATGGAAGTGAAAATTCTTCCAAAGCTAAATTCATTGACCAACACGGAGAATATCCAAAAGTGGTACGTGAAATAGCTCAACAATTTCATTTATACTTAATTGATGCCTCAACTCAAAGTCAAATAATCATTGAAAAACAAGGCGTGGAGGGCTCTAAGCGGATGTTTATGAATTATGGGGGCGGCATTTTTACCAAATTTCCCAAAGGCATAGAAGACAATACGCACTTTTCTCCTTATGGGGCAAAATTGATGGCCAATATGATTGCTGAAGAAATGGTCAAGCAGGGGAATCCATTACGTTCATATTTGAAAAAGACTGAATTTAATGATAAATATGCTTTTGAATTACCCACTATTTATCGTCCATATTTTCGAAAAGACACTTTTGAAATTACTCGCTACGGAGCAAAAGCGGATGGAATTACGATGAATAGCAAAGCCATAAATCAAGCGATTGATTTGTGTAATGCTGCCGGGGGTGGAACAGTTTTAATTCCAGCGGGTCTTTGGCTAACGGGCCCTCTTGTAATGAAAAATAATGTTAATCTGCATATAGAGAAAGGGGCTTTGCTGCAATTTAGCCGCAATTATGACGATTATCCTATTGTATTAACCACTTGGGAAGGACAGGATTCTTACCGTTGTCAAGCCCCCATCGGAGGCTTTGATTTACAAAATATTGCCATCACAGGCAGTGGAATAATTGATGGAGGCGGAGACGTTTGGCGAGCCGTTAAGAAGGAAAAACTCACGGCAGGACAATGGAATAAGTTGATAAAATCTGGAGGATTGTTGAATGATAAAAAAGATACTTGGTATCCGTCTGAAAAATCATACAAGGGCAATCAAATGGCAAATGCGGGCAGAATTCGAGAGGATGGTTCTCATCCAACGAACGAAGAATTAACATCGTATAAAGATTTCTTACGTCCGAATATGCTTAGTTTGAACCGTTGCAAAAATATCATTATCGAAGGAATTACCTTTCAAAATTCACCTGCTTGGACAATGCACCCGCTTTTGTGTGAGGATATTTCCATCAAAAATGTAACCGTAAAAAATCCTTGGTATGCCCAAAATAGTGATGCTATAGATTTGGAGTCTTGCAGAAACGGAATTTTGGAAGGCTGTAATTTTGATACAGGTGATGATGGTATTACCATAAAATCTGGACGAGATGAACAAGGACGCAAACGGGGTGTTCCCACTGAAAATTTAATCGTTAAAAATAATATTGTTTATCATGCCCACGGAGGCTTCGTGATAGGTTCGGAGATGTCTGGTGGAGTACGAAATTTGTTCATTTCAGATTGCACTTTTATGGGTTCAGATGTTGGTTTACGTTTCAAAACTGCT
>JANPIG010001142.1:0-4903 GCA_031424875.1 Cytophagales bacterium | reverse complement strand
AAACACAACAGCTCCTAATGTGCTGAAAATTTGAGACATTAATAAAAAACCTGCTATCAACTGCCCCCAGCCTATAAAATGCCAATAAATTCCTGACTGATACATAGATTCAAAGAAATGATTAAGACTGTTAATCGGTTCATATTCAGCAGATTGTGGGGTAAATCTTCTTCCTTGAATCTTCAAAATACTGGCCCATACAAATGAAGTTCCCAGCAAATATCGAATTGAAATAGTGAATATTTGGAGGATTTTATATTGTTTTAGTCTTGAAATCAGCGTTTCCATATTGATAATATATCCATTCAATCTTGTTTATTTCTATTCTTCCAAAGGCCAAATCCATACACACCTACAAACGACCCCAAGCCGATATACGCTAATATTTTTGGAAACACATCCCCCAACCCTCTTACCGAAACGGCTATTAGGATGATAATTAAGCCAATAATGTACAAAATGTCCAATTGCTTATCATGGCGTTTTATGGGTATATTTTGAATAGGTTCAGAGTCGTCGGTAATCAGAAATTTGATTTTATGATAATCGTATAAGAGTAAATAGATATTGCACAAAAGAAAGAATGTGACCACATAAGGAGTACCTTGCCAATGTAAAGAAATCGTAATCATCAGGATATTGGTAAACATTGGAATAGCCATTATGGCCCCCAACGTAGCAAAACGTTTTACTAAAAGCATGAATCCAATCACTATTTGTGAATAGGATATGAATATCGAATAAATGCCTAAGTTGTACTTTGCCAATACTTCTTCCATCCAAGGGGGGCCAATTAACTGAATAAAATGCCCATGAAACATTTTTGTAACCCCAGCCGATAATAAAATAATTCCCAGCCAAAACCTGATGCAACCAGTTATGAATTTCCAGAGTTTTTGTTGGTTCATGTTGTAGTAGTGTATTAGATTAATAGTACACTACAAATGTAATATATTTAAAATTATATTTCCAAATAGTTTTAGAATTTTTTTTAAAATATTCAAAACTTGATGATTTAATTTTAGCTAATAGCTTTTGAAAAAATTCCTACCTTTGTGTATCAACAATATAAAATAAAAATCTTTGAAAAAATTCCTACAATTACTACTTATAAGCCTTTATTACTCAGTTAATTGCTACGGTCAGGCTACGGCAACTGACAATGATAAAAAGTTTCAATTCCACATTAAAAAGGCCGTTGGTAAAATGGTTTTGGATGGTAAATTGGATGAAGCTGATTGGAAAAATGCGGAGGTTGCAACTAATTTTATACAAAGCCTTCCTTACGACACCTCCCTTGCGATTAATCAGACCGAAGCACGTATGACTTTTGATGATAACTATCTGTATATCAGTGGTGTATGTATGCAATCTCGTAAGTATGTGGTAGTATCATTAAAGCGAGATTATCAGGGTGGTACAACCGATATTTTTGGCGTAAATCTGGATTCTTTCAAAGATAAACTCAATGCCTTCAATTTTACGGTGAGTCCTTTGGGCGTTCAGCGAGATGCCTTGGTATCCAACGGAAGCGATGTTTCAACTGATTGGGATAACAAATGGTACTCGAAAGTAACTAATTATGATGATCATTGGGTGGTGGAAATGGCAATTCCTTTCAAGACAATTCGCTATAAAGTCAATGAAAATGCCAATGAATGGTTAGTAAATTTTACCCGTTTCGACCAGAGCCAAAAACTTGCTGAACGTTCTACATGGGCGAGCTTACCCAGATTTACGAGTGGCAATAATCTCAACTTTTCAGGCACCATGATTTGGGATAATCCACCGCCAAAACCAGGAGCAAATATTTCCCTCATTCCTTATCTTTTGGGCAGCTTAGACAAAGATTTTCAGAATAAAAAAGCCCTTAATATAGATCGTAATATAGGTTTTGATGCCAAAATTGCCGTTACGCCATCTCTGAATTTAGATGTAACGGTAAACCCAGATTTTGCGCAAGTAGAGGTAGATCAACAAGTACAAAACCTGAGTAGATTTGAGGTTTCGTTTCCAGAAAAAAGACAGTTTTTTATTGAAAATGCTGACCTTTTTGGCTCTTTTGGTTTAGATAATATTACACCTTTTTTCTCTCGAAGAGTAGGCTTGGCATACAACCCCAAAACTGACCAAAATGAGCGTGTCCCCATCCTTTTTGGTACTCGTTTGAGCGGACGTTTGAGTAAAGACTGGCGAGTTGGTTTCCTTACAATGCAGACGGGGTCAAAGGAATCTTTTAATTTACCAAGTGCCAATTATCTGATGACCGCCGTGCAGCGAAGAGTGTTCAGCCGCTCAAACATAGGGTTTGTTTTTACGAATAAACAAAACTGGAATTACGATACACTCAACCGTGAAAGTTCAGGTATAAATGCTAACGGTTATACCCGAATTATGGGCTTAGACTATAACCTAAATTCAGCCGATGGCAAGTGGACAGGCAAGTTTTTTTATCACCGTGCCATCACCCCAAAAGCACAAGACGGACAATATGCGAGTTCAGCTGTTCTTAACTACGAATCGCAACAATGGAGCGTTACGCAAAGTTATGAAATGGTTGGGAAAAATTATTCAGTGGCTAACCAAACGGGCTACGTTACGAGAGATAATTATTACCGAACTGAGCCCAATATCGCTTACAAATTCTATCCTAAATCCAAAATAATCAACACTTTACGAATTGGCATGGATGGAGATTTCTATTGGAGAATTAGTGATAATAAATCTTTAGACTGGGATTTTTCACCCCTTATTTTGGGAATTAATTTTCAAAGCTCAGCGACAATGCGAATAACGCCAATCCGTTGGAATTATACCTACCTCTTCAATGATTTTGACCCTACTCGTAAAGGAATGGGAGCCTTGAGAGCGGGAACGGATTATGTTTATCCAGAAATGAGAATCAATTTTGCTTCCAATGCAAGACGTAAATTTGCTTATACGTTATCGAGTCGTCTGGGAGAATATTTTGGGGGACGAATTCAGCAATTAAATACTACAATTTCGTATCGCTATCAACCTTATGGCGTGTTTTCGGTAGATGCTTCTTATAACAAAATTACTCAACCTTATGGTGCTTCAGAATTGGTTTTATTACGTCCGAAGATAGACTTATCTTTCTCAAGAAGTGTTTTTTTTAGTACCTTAGTACAGTACAATAACTTATCGAACAACCTTAGCATAAATTCCCGTTTCCCATGGCGTTTCAAACCCGCCCGTGATTTCTTTATAGTTTATACCGATAATTACTACGCTTCGGATGTTTACGGAAATGATAATTTGGGCAACAGATATATAACAAATACCGCCCTCCAAACTAAAAATAGAGCTATAGTGTTTAAGTTGACTTATTGGCTTAATGTGTAATTTCGTAACCCCAAAAACATTTTTATAAATGAAAAAATATGCCCTTCTCTCAGTAGGAGAACTTTTAGCTGACATCATTGGTACTGAAATTCAGAATAGTATTTTAGAAACCTCTCATTTTGAAAGATTTCAAGGCGGAAGTCCCGCAAATATGGCGGCAAATATGGCTCGTTTGGGTATGAATTCCGCCATCGTTTCGTGCGTAGGGAATGATAATTTAGGCATTTTTCTGAAAAATGAAGTTGCTAAAACGGGTATTGATATTAGTTACATAGCCACGGATAGCATTCAGCCCACCAGTATCGTCATTGTTTCACGAACAAAAGGCACACCCGATTTTATCGCTTATCGCACTGCCGACCGTATGATTCAGCGCCATCACATTCCCGATAGTTTATTGGCAGAATCCGCCATTTTTCATACCACTTGTTTTGCTCTGAGCCAAGAACCCGCTCAAAGTGCTATCGTAGATGCTGCCAAAAGAGCTAATGCTTTGGGCTGTCGGGTTAGTTTGGATGCTAATTATGCCCCCCAAATATGGGCAGACCGTCAGCAAGCTTGGGACGTAATATCTGCCTATTGCTCACACGATGGATTAGTGAAATTGAGCGAAGATGATGCAGAAAGGATATATGGCAAAAAGGTATCTGAAAAACAAATAATAGGCGATTTCCACACAATGGGAGCAGATTTGGTGTGTTTGACCAAAGGCGGAGACGGCTCAATAATCTCGTATGAAAAAGGTGCAAAACAGCTAAATTTAGGCGTAAAACCTATTGATGTAATTGATGCCACAGGAGCAGGTGATGCCTTTTGGGCAGGCTTTTTAACAGCTTGGACGCAAGAAAAATCCGTAGAAATTTGTGCTAATGCAGGGGCAAATCTGGCAGCGTTGAAATTAGTAACCAAAGGACCTCTACCAACCAAAGTTGATTTGGGAGTTTTGTTTGTATAGGCTAAATTATCCTATAGAGTAAGGTTATTTGAAATTTTATATTCTTATTTAGAAAAAATCTAAATAACTCTTGCACAAGAAGTTTTCATGAATTAATTTTGACTATTATTTAGAATTAGTCTAAACAAAGTTAAAATCAACACATGAAATCTTTAATAAGTACCATTTTATTATGTGCCATTGTTCAAATAAATTTATTTGCTCAAAAGGCAAGCATATCTGGAAAAATTAGCCACCGTGAAAGACAAGAAGCGATTGTTGGTGCAAATATCCTTTTGAAAGGAACAGTAAGAGGCGTACAAACCAATAATGAAGGTAGCTTCACAATTAAGGCATTACCAGCGGGAGATTATACCATTATAGTATCAAGTGTGGGAATGAAAACCCAAGAAATTAAAGTAACACTTTCTGAAAATGAATCGAAAAGAATAGATTTTCAGTTAGAAGATTTTTCACAATTATTAAATGATGTAGCTGTAATTGCTAATCGAGGCATAAAAGGGAATGAACATTTGGGCGAAGTGGAGGGCTTTTCTATAAATGCTACCAAGAAAAATGAAGTGATTTTGCTGGACAATATCA
>JANPIG010001141.1:0-3810 GCA_031424875.1 Cytophagales bacterium | reverse complement strand
CATTACGACCACCTTTTTTGAGATACTGAGCTAATTTTCCAGAAAAGGTAGTCTTTCCAGAACCTTGCAAACCTGCAATTAAAATCACGGCTGGATCTGGTTTTAGGTTGATGGTTTGCACATCCGAACCCATCAATTTCACGAGTTCTTCATGCACAATTTTCACCAACATCTGCCCAGGGTCCACCGCAATCAAGATTTTCTGCCCCATGGCTTCTTCCTTGATACGGTCAGTGATTTCTTTGGCAACTTTATAGTTTACGTCGGCATCCATTAAAGCCTTACGGATTTCTTTAACGGTGCTGGCTACGTTTACATCGGTAATGCGCCCCTTTCCTTTGAGGGTGCGCATGGCGGTAGTGATTTTACTGCTTAAATTTTCAAACATTGATACTTATATTTATTTCAATAATTCTGTTAAAACCTTATTAGTCAATCGTTTATCAAAAATTGCCTTTACTGGAATCTTAAAGTTTTTTACGGCTACGCTTTCTAATATTCCGTCTTTCCCTTTAAAAACTAATTCGTATTTTTTATGACTCAACACGTATTGTTCAATGGTTTGTTTGCTTGGGTCGATAATCCAATATTCCTTCACACCGTGGGCTTCGTAATCATCATATTTGGTAGTTCGGTCATTATTTGCAGTTGATTTTGAAAGAACCTACACCACTAAATCAGGGGCTGGTACGCAGTGCTTTTTCCTTCTCCAAAACATCTTGAATACGTTGCAAAACAACAAAAGCGTGTGGCATCGCTAAGACACTTTTTTGGATTTCGCCAATACTCTTAATTACGGAAGATTTGAGTTCTCTACAAAGGTACAAAAATAAAACAGAAACAGGTTTTGCCAAAGCGTTGATTTAGTGTAAATTCGGATATGAAATCTGTTCAGTCTCTAAAAATAGCCACATTATTTTATTTGCTACTTCCTTCAATCCTGTTTCTAATGACTTGGATTCACCTTTGGATTGGGATTCCTTGCGTATTAGTAATACTTTTTTATGTTTGGAAAACCTATCAATCCATTAATCAAAATCCTTCCGAAAAAGTAAATTCTTTACCTATAATTTTAATCTGCTTAGGGCTTTCAGTTATTATAAATTTCTTATTAGGAATTGGCGAGTTTCGTCCGCAAACCTATGATTTTCAAGCAAATAACTATAAATACTACGACCTCATTACGCATGAATTGCCCGTCTATTACGCACCACAAAAAACTTATCTCTGTTATTATACGGGGTATTATCTGCCCACGGCTCTGTTAGCTAAAGTTTTTGGCATTGCATCAGCGAGGTATTTTTCTTTTATGTGGAGCGTTTTGGGACTATGGATTGTAATGATTTGGATAGCCACTTTTCAACGGAAAAAACCTTTGGTTTTAATCCTATTTGTTATCCTTTTTTCTAATGCTTGGGTAGTGATAAAGTTAATGATGGAATTTAGATTATTCCAAGAATATCTACGCCCTTATTATTTTCAAATCAATCTTTTCAAACTCATCAATGAAACCTTTATCAAAAACTACGCATGGGCTACTCAACACACTTTGCCTGCTTGTTTAGGAGCGTGTGTACTGATTCATATTTTCAAAGAAAAAGATAATTCAAAAGACCTTAAATATGTCTTAATTATTTTACTTTCTACCATGTTTTGGAGTCCGCTTACGGCTATTGGACTATTTCCATTTGTAGGATTTTTATTTTTCAAAAATGCTCAAAATCTATTTCAACAAACAAAATGGTCAGATTTAACGTTGATGACCACGATAATAATTTCCTTTTCACCCTTACTCTTATATTTCGTTAGTACAGAAGGGATTCATGCCAAAAATACTGAATTTATTTGGCAAACGGGTATAGATAAATGGTGGATTTTATATCTTATTTATATCATATTTAATTTTGTAACATGGGGTGTATTATTATGTTTTTACAAAAACTTAAACAAAAACATCTGGCCTATTGCTGTTATATTTCCATGTTTAATTGCCCTTTACAGAATCGGAATTTATAACGATTTTAATATTCGAGTAGCCTTTCCATCTTTCTTTATTCTATCTATTTTAGTAGGAAAATCTTTGATTGAAAATTTTAAAATGAATCCTATTTTTAATACAATAATCATCTTATTTATTACCCTGAATTCAACAACAAATCTCAACCAATTACAGAAAGGAATTTTTAGTAAAGCAAGGTTACTAACTTCTATCGAAAAGCCGTTTATTTTCAATGCTAAAAATATGTTGGAATTTCAAAGAGTTGCCTACGGAGATGAAGAAGCGATTTTGGAGTATTCTTTAAAGAGAGATTCAGTTTTTGAAAAGTATTTTCTAAGAAAGTACCATAGGCTTTAGCCTGTATTTCCTCCGAACAGGCTAAAGTCTGAGGGACTTTTTGCAACTCATAAACAGTGAACTTCCGAAGAAACCTCTATCCAATATCTTTTCTTCAAATTTCACTATCCCGTAAAATAATTCATTCAACCAATCAGGCGGAACACTTACATCTGAAACCAATTTGGAAGTATCAATCAAGCCTAATTTTAACTGAATTTGTTGAAAGATTCGGATTGTCAAAACCAAAGGAGAAAGCATCCAAGTCCAATAAGAATGATATTGAATTTGGAGTGGAGTATTTTGCATATATTCTTGAAAATCTTTGCGTGTAAAACGCCATTTCCCTCCAACTGCTATGTCGTGCGTTCCGTAGAAAACATTGAAAGCATTATTATTAGATAAGAAAACTCCATCAGTTTTCAACAGTAAAGAAATATGTTGTAAAGCATTGATTATCTGTATTTTATCTAAACAATAAAAGACATCATTGCAAATAATAACATCAAATTGCTGTGTTTCAAACAGGGCTGAAATGTTATCAATAGTAGCTTTTTGGACGTTTAAGTTCCTAAGTTTTGAGAAATAAATGGAGGCATCGGAATAATCTATGCCTCGAAGATTTTGGTAATTATGTTGAAGTAAAAAATGTAATAATCCACCCGTTCCACAGCCCAAATCTAAGATGGAAATATCCTTTTTATGGCCAAATTTATGTTGAATTTCAGTCAATACTTTTTCATGAAGAATTCTGTACCACCAAAGTTTTTCTTCAGCTTCATACATCATTCTGAACTCTGATTCACTACTATTAAGCATTGTTTATTTTCTTGATTTTGAGCGAATATTGAGGTGTATTACTTTGCGTCAAAAAGGTTTTTCCTATATATTCTCCCACGATTCCAATAGAAATTAATTGTACTCCACCTACAAAAAGCACCACTAATCTGATGGGATAATCTACGATATCCAAAAATTGAAATATTGACAAAATTAGAGCAAAAAAAGTAGATAAAAAACCCAAAAACATAGCTAACCGAACGGGCAAAAGCGAATATCCAAATATTATATTTAGGAATAAACTTGCTAATTTTTTGGCGGTATAATTGGATTCACCGTGGTAGCGGTCATTGTGTATAACCGTAACTTTTCCGACGTTATCAGTTATGTTAAAAATCAGACCATCAATATATGGGTATGGACCTGTGTATTTACAAATTTCTTCCACAACGTCTTTCTTAATTAATTTGAAACTCGACAAATACAAATCTTGTGGTTTTTTGAAAAGTGACGTTGTAATTTGATTAACAAAACGACTACCATAATTGCGAAAATTGGTGTGTTTTTTTTCATCATATTGTCCATAAACTACATCAAAATCACCTTTTTGAGCAGTTTCCAAAAGTTTTATGATTTCGGAAGGAGGGTTCTGAAAATCATCATCAATGATAACACAATACTTCCCTTTTACATAA
>JANPIG010001140.1:0-1251 GCA_031424875.1 Cytophagales bacterium | reverse complement strand
GTAAATTTGCCCGTAAATCGCTAATTTGAACCCTTATTTTAACACTAAATTCAAAAATATGCCAGAAAATTCTAAACCACAAGGTCAATTAGTTCGCTCTATTGGACTCACTTCCGCCATTGTTCTCATCATTAGCTCCGTTATAGGCACGGGGGTTTTCAAAAAAGTAGCTGCTATGTCAGCAGAATTACAATCTCCCATTTTAGTATTAAGTGCATGGTTAATAGCTGGTTTAATCAGTTTGGCAGGTACACTATCTAACGCCGAGGTTGCCAGTATGTTAGCAGATTCAGGGGGCGAATTTGTCTATTTTCGTAAAATCTATAATCGTTTTTTTGCCTTTCTATTTGGTTGGACAAATTTTGCGGTTATTCGTACGGCCTCTATTGCTTCAATCGCTTATGTTTTTGCTCAATCATTAAACAGTTTAATTGCTTTTCCTAAAACACCTCAATCCCTTTCAGATTTCAGTTTTTTTGGCTTACATCTTTTCGATAATATTTTCGTAAAAATAGTAGCCATTCTACTTATCATTATCTTGACAATTTTTAATTATCGAGGTTTAAAATTAGGCGAAAATTTAAGTAGAGTTCTGACTGCCTTAATGGTACTTACCATGCTGATAATTATCGTATTAGGATTGACTTCGAGCATCGGCAGTATGGAGAATATTACCACAAATAGCGTCAGATATGACCCTAATGCTATGAATGGATCAACACTTTTTAAGGCTTTGGCATTGGCTTGCTTAAGTGCTTTTTGGGGTTATGAAGGTTGGGCAAGTGTAGGATTTATAGGAGGAGAAATGAAGAATCCTCAGCGAAATTTGCCCTTAGCTTTAATTTTCGGAACATTGGGCGTAATGGTGATTTACTTACTGATGAACTTTGTTTATCTCTATATTCTTCCTATTGATGAATTTATTAACATTTATGAATCTAAGAATGGCATTGCAGCCGTTGCAGTAGTAAATCACTTTTTGGGTTCATCAGGAGGGCTTTTGATCTCTTGCCTAATTTTAATAGCTACTTTCAACTGTACAAGTACCACTATTTTGCTGGCTTCCAGATTATTTTATGCAATGGCCAATGATAAAATGTTTTTCAAGTCTGTTGATTATATTCATCCAAAATTCAATACGCCCTCAAAAGCTTTGATTTTGCAAGCAGTTTGGACTTCTCTTTTGGTACTTTCGGGAACATTCGACCAATTAACGGATATGTTGATTTTTGCCGCTTTTATTTTCTATGG
>JANPIG010001139.1:0-4510 GCA_031424875.1 Cytophagales bacterium | reverse complement strand
GAATAGAATGGCAATGAATACAAATTAAGGCACTTTCAGTAGGAGGGAGGGGCAATAAATTCAATTTAACTTCACTAACAAACGCCAAAGTGCCTTCTGAACCCGAAAGCAGTTTACAAAAATTGAATTCACCGCATTCTGATTGTTCGTTCAATAAAGTATTATTAGCCAAAATATCCAAGGCATAGCCTGTATTCCTACGTTTTAAGGATTTTTTAGGATAATTTTTCTCAATGGCTTCTTGATTAAAAGGATTATTCAACATCTTGAAAACTTCTCCGTAAATATGGCCTTCTAAGTTTTTTTGTGAGGCTTTTTTGAAGAATTCTCCCTTAGGAATTGAGCAGAATTCTGTTTCAGAACCATCACTCAAAAGTACTTTTGCCGAAATTAAATGCTGGCGAGTATCCCCCCAAACGATGGAATGTAAGCCACAAGAATTATTGCCAATCATTCCACCAATCATAGCACGATTAGAGGTTGAAGTTTCTGGGCCAAACATAAGTCCATAGGGCCTCAAAATTACATTCAAATCATCCCGAATTACGCCAGGCTGTACACGTACCCAACGCTCTTTCTCGTTGATTTCCAATACTTTATCAAAATATTTTGAAATATCCACCACAATCCCTTTACCTACTACCTGCCCCGCCAAAGAGGTCCCAGCAGAGCGTGGAATGAGGGTAATGTTAAACTCATTCGCAAATTTTATTAAACCTTTCAAATCATTGATATCCTGAGGAATTGCAACTGCTAATGGCTTTTCCTGATAAACTGAGGCATCAGTTGAGTACAAAATCTTTTGAGCATTATGTGTTACAGAATTATCGAAATACAATTCGCCAGCAAATGATGCTTGCAAGTCTTTAAAATTTGTAATGGTTATAGTTTTTGACATTGTTGGTTGGTATTTTGCTTTTCAATCATAGCAAGTATTGTTCTGTAAATTTATGATATTGACATGAATTTTAGGTAAAAGTCAAAAAGTTTATTTCCAATCTTACTGCTATTCAACCTTTCAACCTTTCAATAAAACCTATTAATCATTTCCTTGTTGTAATCCTAAGCACTAAATCCTAAATTTAGCTTTCCAAAATCATATATTATTATGAAATTTCTTCGACAACTTTTAGAAAGTATTCGCTTTGCATGGCAAGCTCTTCGTAGTAATATTCTACGTACAACCCTTTCACTTTTGGGTGTTACGATTGGTATTTTTTCCATTGTGGCAGTTTTGACCTTTGTTTATTCTATGCAAATTGGCATAAATGAACAAATTGACTCGTTTGGAAAGGGCGTTGTGTACGTAGGCAAATGGCCTTGGCAGTTTAGTAATAATTTTCCTTGGTGGAAATACATGAATCGTCCAAGTACCAAATACAGTGATTATAAATATCTGTTGGAAAACGTTCAGAATTCAGAAGCTACTGCCATCATTGATAACACCAGCACTACCCTAAAAAATGGGAATAATAGTATGCAAGTGGAATTGAATGGCGTGAGCTTTGATTATAATAAAATTTCGGAGGTTCCCGTAGAAAATGGACGATACTTTTTGTCAAACGAGACAGACAATAGTGCTTTTGTGGTAATTTTAGGGGCAAACGTGAAGGAAGCATTATTCCCAAATATTGGCGATGCCATTGACCAAACTTTAAAAATAAATGGAATTAAATTTAAAGTAATTGGCGTAATGCGTAAAAAGGGAGAGGATTTAATTAGTTTAGGTGGGTCGCCAGACGACCGTGCGTTTATTCCTTATACTTCTTATGCAAGTCTTTTTCAAAAAGATAACCCAGAACCCATAATTGCTTTGAAAGGTAAACCCTCAGACTTGGGGCAACAGGTTTTGGAGGGTGAAGTAACAGGATTGATGAGAAGTAGGAGAGGTATAAAACCTACACAAGACGATAATTTTTCTATTAATAGAATGGATGGAGCCGTTAAATTCTTTGATTCCATTTTTTCAAGTCTTAATTTTGGTGGTTTTGTAATTGCTCTGTTTTCATTATTAGTGGGCGGTTTCGGAATTGCCAATATTATGTTTGTTTCTGTGAAAGAAAGAACTAATATCATCGGAATTCAGAAATCACTAGGAGCCAAAAACTATTTTATTCTCTTTCAATTTCTGTTTGAAGCAATTTTCTTGAGTTTGATAGGCGGAATCGTTGGTGTTTTATTGGTTTGGCTTATGTCATTTATAGATTTTGGTTCGCTGAAATTAGTGGTAACCAAATCAAACGTCATTTTAGGATTAACTATCTCATCAATCATTGGTATCATTTCGGGTATTGTTCCCGCTTGGATTGCTTCAAAATTAGACCCAGTAGTAGCAATTAGGTCAAAATAAACGTAGCACATAACTCACGCAGCCCGAATCCTTTCTGTGACGTGGACATATAAATCGGACTCCACTTCACGGAAAAGATTCGGGCTGCGTAAATTTCGTGCTACATTTACGCCATCGCAAATTTGACAAAACCAACTAATGTTATCAATGAAAAAAATGTAGTAATGTACATAAAGAAAAGAATTACAGATTTTAGTAATGTTTTTAATAATCCTTGTCTATAAACTGTTTTGAGAGATACTATAAAGTAAAGAAAAAAGCCGATCATGGTAAGTGTTAAAGTGCTTCCTGGAAAGCCCAAAGCCATACCTCCGCCTACAAAAATTAGAATCATTAAGAAGAAAATAGCGTGAATATGGATTGAGAAAATCAAATGTTCATAATAATATCTCGTTTGTCCTGCCATCAAATGTGGAACGTGTCTGTACCTCCTAACTTTCCTAAAACGAATTAAGTACATCAACCAATCCCAGCCGTATCTAAATAACCTAAATGGGTATGATATAATACTATGAGAGCGTTTGCTATAAATTATTTTGAGTAAGAAAGCTACGATGGGCATTAAAAAGAACATCATTAATGAAAAAACACCAATTCCCATGTGGGCAATTTCGAGCCCTGCTTTGTTAGCATCATCATTAAAAGCTAATTCATAATAATTTTGATTCCTGAATAATCCTCTTTCAAAAGATTTTATTCCTAAGAAATTTACATTTTTGCCTTTCGCCATTACTGAATCCAACTCCGCATCAGACATTTTCAAAACCCTTTTTTTAAAGGCAGTATTTTCCAAACTTCCATCACTTCCTTGGATAGTAATCACTGTATCACCATCATACTGTACTTTAATCTTACTATTATTCTTTATGGCATAGAGAATAAGGGAATATTGCAACTGACGATTTTTTCCAATAGTCTCAGTAAAGTAATTTCTTAATTCATTGGAAGGTTCTTCAATTTGTTCAGTATTTAGCGTATCAGCAATGATTTGTTTTTGAATACTAATTAATCTCTTTCGTTTTAATTCATCAGGCAGTTTTTCTAACAATGCTCTCAAGGTGTCATGGCGTTGGACATTCATTTCATCAAGCACTTGCTCAGAAGATATATCAGTAAAATTGATAAAACTATTCATCTTCTCTTGGGTTTTTTGAGCTTTTTTATCTATTTTATTGCCTAATTTCAAAGCTAATTTGGCTTCATTTACATCTTGTTCTGCTTGATAAAGCCCCGTTGTATCTTCATTATTTTTTAATTCTTTATATTTCTTTTCAACTTTAACTAAATTAGCTTCCAAGTTAGTTTTTGAAATATTTCTTACTTCCTTAGTATTATTAGAACTCTTCTCAATAATTTTATTAAGAAAGTTGTCTTTATCGTTCATGGCATTATCTACCATTTTATCCATTGCCAAAAAGAAAATGAAAGAAATTAAAAATATAACCTCACGGGAGGTACATACCTGCCACGTCGCCCTTCCAGAAAGTCTTTTGTGATTTTGCCAGGCGATAAAAAAATTGCTTTCATCGTATTATAGAACTTAGTATCGAAGTGAGTAAATCCCTCAAAAACTTCAAAAGCAAGATGACCTATGGGAACTTTTAAATCATGGTTTTCTTGCCCACAGTGGGGACAAAAATTGGTCTCAGGAGTGAGAACCGTGTGGCAATTATGGCAAATTTCAACTTTACGGCGTTTTTTGTGGATAGACATTAGCTAATTTTAGAATTCAGAGTTTCGATTTTAGAATTTTTGATGAAAATACAAACAAAAAAGGAGAAAACCGTTTTAGGCTTCTCCTTTTTGAATTTTTGATAAAATATTTTTACTTTTTTACTTCACTAAAATTGACAATAAAATTTATAATAAATTCTTCTTCCAAATCCTCAACTGTCAAGGAATATCCTCCATGCCTATAAACGGCATCTAATCTTTTTCTTAGGCTCACAAGACTTATCCCAGTTTCGCCCGAATCAAAACCATGAGGTTTAATATGCTTTCTATTATGAACCGTATAAGTAAATCTATCTTTAATAAGGCTCATTCTAATAAACAAAGGAAATTCTGGGTCATCATTTTGTCCATGTTTAATAGCATTCTCTATAAAGGTAAAAAGCACCATGGGAACTATACGCTGCGACTGAACATTGCCCTCTTTTG
>JANPIG010001138.1:0-8630 GCA_031424875.1 Cytophagales bacterium | reverse complement strand
GCTTGAACAATGGGTTTACCAATAGTTGCCGTACTCCGCAATTTACCAATAGATGGAGTAGCAGGGGTTATGGGGTTTTGGGATTGGGGATTAGGGACGGATGGTGAATCATTCTGAGAATTTACAATTGGATTTATCGGCAAAGAATTCTCCATTTTTCTTTCCTCCGTTCTCCTTTCTCCATTTTCCCTTCCTCCCTCAACTACTTTCCCCCGCCGTCGCCCTCCATGGCGGGTAATGTGGCTAAGTTCAAGACATTACTTATATTTGCTAATTTCAACAGACATATTTCAACGTGCAGTTTCTGGTTTTTGGCAGCTTTATAATTCATATCGCAAGTTGCTCCAACACTTAATCCTGACATCAAAAACGAATATGGAGCCTCGGCAGACTGTGCTAAATATTTCTGTTGCACCGAGTTTGAAACCTGTAATAATCGCACCGTTACGGGGTCTTTACACACCATCAAATTTCGTAAATGTTCCAATAATCCCACAATAAATTGATGCCCGTCGAAACCCTTTTTTAATATTTCATCAAACAGTATAAACGTCTCTGAAATATTGGATTTTAAAAGAGCATCCGTCATTCTAAAATAATAGTCATAATCCAGAATGTGCAGATTATCAAGCACTTCTGCGTATTTTAGAACATTATCTTTGGAGAAAGTAACATTTAAATCAAACATTGAAAGGGCATCTCTCAGACCGCCATCTGCCTTTTGAGCAATGAGTTCCAATGCCTCCAATTCAGCTATAATTCCCTCTTTAGCAGCAATATTTGCCAAGTGTTCAGTCATATCTGAAATCTGAATTCTGTTGAAATCAAATATTTGACAGCGAGACAAAATCGTAGGAAGAATTTTATGTTTTTCAGTAGTTGCCAAAATGAAAATGGCATACGAGGGTGGCTCTTCCAAAGTCTTCAAAAAGGCATTGAAAGCACTCGTGGAAAGCATGTGAACCTCATCAATTATGTAGATACTGTATTTTCCCGATTGCGGAGGATAGCGAACTTGGTCAATCAAATTTCTAATGTCATCCACCGAGTTATTAGAAGCCGCATCCAACTCATGAATATTGAAAGAAGCATTATTTTGAAATGATACACACGACTCGCATTGCCCACAAGCTTCTGCTTCCTGCGTAAGATTCTGGCAGTTGATGGTTTTAGCCAAAATTCTGGCACAGGTGGTTTTACCTACGCCCCGAGGACCACAAAACAAAAACGCTTGGGCTAAATGGTTGGTACGAATGGCATTTTTGAGGGTAGTGGTAATATGCGATTGCCCGACCACAGAATCAAATAATTGTGGGCGATATTTACGGGCTGAAACTACGAAGTTTTCCATACGCAAATATAAAAGAAAAATATAGCATGACCCACGTAGCACGGCAATCTTTGCCGTATAGTCTGATAATACACATTAAAGATTGCCGTGCTACGTTTTACTTTCGCCCATAATCCGCAGGATTTTCTCCCCAAAATTCGGTCTCCCATTTCAGAATTTTATTGGAATATTTATTTTCTTTAAGCCACTGTTCACCTCTATCTAACAATTGAAATAGTTCTTCATTCTTTTTATTTCTTTCCAGTTTAGTCTTGACAGCTTTGTTTTTTACCCAAGATATTGCCGTTTTTGAATCTGAATAAATGGGTAAATCAGAATTGTGTTTTTTCAAGAAAGCCAAGCCGTGAACAATTGCCAGAAACTCCCCAATATTTACGGTTCCTTCTGGAAAAGGTCCCATCGAAAAGAGTACTCTTTTTGTACCCGTTTCCACACCTTGATATTCTAATTTTCCTGGGTTTCCCGCACATGCAGCATCCACTGAAATACTTTCTGGATTAGGTTTGCCCACTAAAACCGATGTTTTTGTTTGTTTGCCTACACCGCCTACTTGCGTTTTTTGAACCGATTGCCAGTAATTGCCTTTAAAAGCATCTTCAGCTTCTTTAAGGCTTTCAAAAGATTTATATTGAGCAGTTTCAAAACCTTTTACCTGCTCTTCAGCTTCTGCCCAATTATCAAAAACGCCAGTTTTTCTTCCTTTCCAGATGGTATAATATTTTTGTTTTTTTGCCAATTTCTTTAGGTAATAATTGATTAAATATTGAATAATTTAGGCTCTTCTATGAGTAAATTACGTAAGTCGTTCTTCAAAAGGACAACTTACATTGTCGTCAGATTAATTCCGTATAACTCTTAGTTGTACCATAATTTATAAAAACCTACCTCTTGGATTTTTTATAATTCTCACAAATTTCACTTGTTCTTTAGGAATAACGGTAGCTTCTCGTTTGATGGTATCAAATAGAAAATAATGGGCGGAATTATCTCCCACATAAACTAAACTGTCAAGATTTTTTACTAAATCTTTGTCAATTGACAATTTATAATGAAATAGGTTTTTATCGTGAGAGGTTTTCGTTGAGCGATATATGGCATAATACTGTGCTGCAACAAACAAATACGTTACAACTCCAAAAGAGATAAATACAGGAGATTTGTTCATTTTAGCCATTTTATCCATATTCTTTTTATCAGCCTTTTTGCCCATCATCATAATTCTAAAAAATATCTGATAACTTTTGAGATGTTTTTTTTTCCAAAGAAAACCAAGATACATTAGCCCGAATAACAAACCAACACTTAGCAAACCCAGCACAATGACCAAAGGATTTGCCAAAGGTGCCATCAAGAAATCGTTAATCTCAGAGAACAGGAAAATATTTACTCTGAATATCATAAAGTAGAAAAAGCTATAACTTACCCCTAAAAAAATGAGGAATAAATAGCCACCAACACTAAGCGAAATACCCCACTCAAAGTTTTTGAATGTATTTTTAAATCCTTCAAAAGGACTTTTATCTTCTTCATCTGTTACGTCTTCGTGTTTTAATTTTTCTTGCGTCATATTTTATTATTATTTTTTAAAATTAATATATTCTCAAAGTGCTCCTCTTGTCTTTAAAATCTTGATAGAAATTGCCAGCAAAATTACGCCAAATACCTTACGGAGAACGTTTGCTCCTACGGTTCCTAATTTTTTCTCAATCCAAACCGAAGCCTTCAAAACACCATAAATGAAGACTAAATTTAACAAAATCCCTACTAAAATATTGAGTTCGTCATATTGAGATTTCAAGGATAAAATGGTTGTCATAGTACCCGCACCCGCAATCACAGGGAAAGCTAAGGGGACAATAGAAGCCGCTTTTCCGGCTGCAGGGTCTTCAGACTTGAAAATATTTCTGCCCAAAGTCATTTCCAGACCAATCAGGAAAAT
Source organism: Cytophagales bacterium (assembly GCA_031424875.1). Taxonomy (GTDB): domain Bacteria; phylum Bacteroidota; class Bacteroidia; order Cytophagales; family Spirosomataceae; genus Arcicella. The sequence continues at coordinate 5,340 of JANPIG010001138.1, read as the reverse complement.
TATTAAGGCTCCCGCAATGGCAAATGAATTGATATCTACGCCGAAAAGTTTGAGAATAGACTTACCGATGTATAAAAAGGCAATCATAATGCCTCCTGCAACAAAAGTGGCTTGTTCGGCATGAATATGACCTGTTTTTTTGCGGAGGTCAATAATGACAGGGATTGCTCCAAGAATGTCAATTACTGAAAAAAGTATCAGAGATACCGAAAGAATGTCTTTAAAATTTAAGTCCATTATATGTTAGTTAAAATTCTTTTCAATTCTTCAATTTCATAAGTTTCAATGGCCGGGAAATTAGCAATACGATAACTTGTATTTTTCCAAGAACCATAACCGTTTCCAATCGTAATATTTTGTGTTTTTGTGAATGCTTTTACTGCCCTAATTTGCTCTTCCGACCCTCCAATAGCAATTACGGTGTCTGACCGAACCAACGGATTCTGAATCAACGTACCACAGGCTTCAGCCTGGAGTGATCTATAAGTACAGGCTAAAGCATGTAGTACGTTGTTTTCAAAGAATTTGTACCAGTCATCAGCTTGTTGTGTTATTCTTTCAGAAATAATTGAAATATTAGAAATATCGAAAATAATTTTATTTATGAGATATATAGATAAAACGTTTGGAGTGTAATGCGTTTGAAATTTCTGAAAGTTTTCGTGAATAAACAATAAGCTGTTGTAATATTTACGGTCGTTGATTTCTTCGGCACGTTTGATGGCTTGAGGTGAACAAATTATCAAACCCATTCCCGCAGGAAGTCCCAAACACTTTTGGACAGAGGCAAACCATACATCGCCTTGGGTATAATCAAGTTCAATGCCCCCCAAAGAAGAAGTAACATCTATGGCAATTATGGCTTCAGGAAATGCTTTTCTGAAAGGACTTAAATCACGTATTTGTGTGCCATTTGAAGTTTCGTTTTGAGTAATACAAATGACATCATTATAGTCTTTATTATGGTCAATAAGGGGTAAATCATTTATGCCGAAAGAAATTTCTTCAATATCAAAAACCAACTTCTGAGTGTATTGAGCCCACTTTTTACCAAATGCACCGTTGTAATAATGAACGCTTTTGTTTCGGGTTAATGATTGGGCAATAATCTCCCATGCTTCCGTGGCGGAAGAAATAAAGTAAATAAAATAGTCTTGGGGAATATTGAGTTTATGATGCAAACCTTCAATCGCACCACGAGTGATTTGCATACACTCGTCGCTTCGATGATTGACACTCAGAATCCCTTCTGCAAAAGCATCTTGCAGATATTGACCCACTTGCGGATAAACTTTGGATGGTCCTGGATAGAAAGTCATTTTTAATTTCGGAGTTTACTTCCCGAGAGTTCTTATTACTTTCGGGAGGTTGAATTTCTGAGTACTTCCCAAAAGTAAAAAGAACTTTCGGGAAGTGCGAGATTGTTTCGAGCAATTCTACCCTTTCATCAACCTCACCAGCAAAATCTCAATAGCTAAGAACACCAAGGCAGCAATGATAAAATATTTCCAAAGGGCAATGCCGAAGTTTTGGTCTTTGAAGGTTTTTACGAAATCAGCATCGTCTATTTTGTCTAAAACTTGTACGTTTTTCTTACCGTTGAAAATGCTTTTCAGTTCATCGGGACTGTAAAAATCCATTATAGATTCCTTATTGTCATGGTTGAAAGCTACTAATCTTTCCACTTTCCCATTCAAAACTAATTCATAATATCCTGATTCAATCGTTTGATTATCAGCTAATTGATTGGCTTTTGGTAGTTCAATGGTCAATTGTTTTCCGTTGAGATTTTGGACTGGAATTAGCTCTAATTTTCCTCTTCGTAATTTGAAGGAAGTATTCTTTGGCACATCATCCACCTCCACTGTAAAAGTATTTTGCTCAAATGAATATGCGGTTGGTTCTTGACGCACACTTAATGCCGCTACCTTATACATGATGGGTACAAACAGCGCATTCCGAGCAAAATCGCCATAGTCAGCATCTAAAGGAGCAGCTACTAAGTAAACCTTCCCAACTCCAACATTTGAAACCGTGAGAAAAGGCTGATTGGTTCTGAAATTTAAGAGTTTATCGCCCATCGCTTGCCAAGTCAAAACACTGCCTTGATTGGGCATTTGGATGAGTTCTTTTTGAGTAGAATTATCAAAAATATCAATGAAAAATGGAGAAGTTTTTACGGGTTCAGCCAAAGGCGTAAAGTCGGATTGATTAGTAGTTTTCGACTGAACATTACGGATATTGAAACCACTAAAAAATCCATTATAACTCTGTATATCAGGAGATTGTGAAGGGATTACAAACACACTTCCACCAGCCCTTACAAAAGATTGCAAGGCAGATTTTATCGCTCCGTTAATGTTCTGCACGCCTTCTAATACCACCAAATTTGTCGTTTTGAATTGCCCAATATCCACGTTGGAAGCAGAGAAACTTTTGAAGGCAAAAACGCTATCATTCGCAAAAACCGTAGGTACGTATCGACCCGCCGAAGCCTGTCCAAAAAGGTGCAGCACTTTGATAGTTGGTGCCGCATTTAATACAAAATAATAATCGTTATCAAACGTAATTGGGGTATCGTCAAAAGAAATTCTTGCCTTTTTGAATCCTTTATTTTTAACATTAAAGGTAAAAGTAGCCATTGCCGAAGACTTCGCATTTACACTCGTGATAGTGGAAGAAACCTGTGTTTCGTCTATAAAAAGTTTTACTTGGAGGTTTTCTACAGAACGCTCTCCCGTATTGAACAATCTGACTGTCAGTTGATTAGAAGCCAATTCACGCACAAAAGGAGTATTCAACCAAACCGAATCCACAAAGACATTTTGAAGTGCCTTCGCCTGTACGGGTATCACAAAAAGTCGTGAAGTGGAATCCATTTTCAACTTAGATAAATCGCCCGAAGTAGATTTCTGGAAATCTGAAAACCAAAGATATTGATTGCCCCCTTGTGAATTATGTTTGGAAGCCAAATTCGCCTGACGTTTTATTACATTATCAAAACTTCGTGGCGTATGTGTAAACTTTATCGAAGTGGTGCGGTCTTTGATTTGTTGGGCATTGCCTACGCTGTGTTCATTCGAAGAAAAATCGTTGGTAACTAACTGTAATTGAGAGCCTTGTGGAAATGCCGTGAGTAATTCCTCGACCTTCCCAATGGCTTTGTCAAGATAAGATTTCTTGTCCAATTCGTTTTGCATCGACAAAGAATTATCAATATAAACACTGGCTACACCGCCTGAATTGACCCCTTTTCCCGATTTGGAAGGCAAAAACGGTTGAGCAAAAGCCAAGACCAAGCACGCAATAAAAGCCATACGTGCCGCCATGATGAGCAAGTGTTTGAGTCTGCGAAAGGAAGATGTAGTGGTATTTACTGCCCGCAAAAATGCCACATTCGTAAACAAGATTTTCTTGGTTCTACGGAAGTTGAACAGGTGAATAATTACGGGAATGGCAGCCGCCAAAAGTCCCCAAAGGAAGGTTGGAAATAGAAATTGCATATATTATTTTTAGCAATCAGCTTTCGGCACTTGGCTTTCGGCTAATGGCATCAATGTTTTTTAAAAATATTTGCTGTTGTGATAATTAGGCGAAAACATTTTATTTGTTTACGCCCAAAGCCAATTGCTGACAGCCGATAGCCAAAAGCCATTCATACTATAAAACTACAAAAAAGCTCTGATTGATTCTTGGTTTACGAGAGATATTCAAAATTTGTTCCAGTTTATGGTTTTTTTTGTTTCTTGCATAAAAATTTAAACCCCAACTATTATGAAACAAAAATTACTCCTCCTTTTTATTGCTTCGGTCGTTTATGCTTGTAGTCCTAAGAGCATTCCTACTACTACGACCGTTGGCACAAATTCAAGTGTCAATAGCAAAAATCCGTATAGTTTATTACCAGAATTTAGAAATATTTCGGGCATACAGGCTATTGAGGCTGTTGATGATTCTTTATTGATAAAAGCCAAACGTTGGCAGGGTTCTGGAAATTATCCTGGCGTTGATAATTGGCAAGTTTTTGAGATTCCTGCCAAAACAAGGCTCTATGGTGGCTTGCCTGGACAATCGGAATTTTATAGTATTGAACAATCATTAACGGCAGTTAATAACAACAAAGTTAAATACTGGGAAAGTATTCAAGTAGCCCCTAATCCAACGATGGGTTTTCGTCCGAAAGTTGGCGAATTTTTATTGAATACTCCCACAAAAGTAGCTGTGTCATTCACTTTGGCAAACCCTCAATTTGGAAAAGGAGGAGCTTGGCAAGTATTTGTAGTGGATTTTAAGAATAAACTTACCAAAATCAAAGAAATAAATTTAGAATAAATGAAAAAACTATTCGTGGAGGATTGCCCAGCTTGCGAACCTGTAAATCGACTAATTCATGAGTTGAAAAAGCAAAAATTCAAATTGATTGAACAACGTTTGGAAGATTATCATTTTCATCAATTATATTTCAAATTCAAAGGAAATATTGCTTCAATAGCAAATATTTCAGAGGATGATTTTACAAAAAATGAGCATAAATTTATTTGTGATTGTCATTGGTCAACCATAGAAATCATGGATATTTGTACCTAAACCTGTAAAGATTTTGAATCTTTACAGGTTTTTATTCTTACTTCTAAAACACATTTCACGGCTTCATAAAGTATTGGTTGATATTAATGGATTTTGGCGGTATTTTTGTAAATAGAGCGGTAAATCATAGATATTCTTTAGATAAAACTTACGGCAAACCACTCTAATTAATCCAAATAATATTATAATTCACCCATGAGAAAATCACTCTTACTTGGCTGTTTGATGACAGTCTTTTTTCTTTCTTGTAAAATCACTCAAAATACTACTCAAAAACTTTCTCCAAACGAAGTTCAGATTTCAATTCTTCACGTGAATGATGTCTATGAAATTTCGCCTTTGGAAGGGGGGAAAGTGGGCGGAATGGCTCGTTTGAGTACTTTAAAAAAAGAATTGACTCAGAAAAACCCTAATACTTTAACTATTCTGGCGGGCGATTTTCTGAACCCAGCCCTCATTAGTACCTTCAAGCACGAAGGTAAGAGTATAAAAGGGAAACAAATGGTTGAAGCTATGAATGCGGTTGGGTTTGACTGGGTTGGTTTGGGTAATCATGAGTTTGATTTGGATGAGGAAGATTTACAAAAACGTATCAATGAATCCAACTTTAATTGGTTGGCTTCTAATGTTTTACAAAATAAGAAAGGCAATCTTGAGGCTTTCGGCAAGACGCTTTCGGGCGTAAAAATACCTTTTCAAAAAGCTACTATTTTAACTTTTAGAAATCCTTCAGGAAGATTGGTAAAGATGGGA
>JANPIG010001137.1:0-1739 GCA_031424875.1 Cytophagales bacterium | reverse complement strand
TAAAAATTGGTAGCTGAATGAGTTATACCAATTTCGTTCAAAAATTCTTGATAAGAAGTAGAGATTTGTAGCTCAATATTTTTTTCTGCCAATGTATCAAACATTGCCTGTACGAAAGGCTTAGTTTCGTCCTTAAAATTTCGCCCGTGAATGGCTATTTTCATTTCGTTTATTAGTAGGAATAATTTGTTTTTCACTCAAAGATAAATAAAGAATGTTTAAAAATTAGGTACGATTACGTGATGAATCAATAATCAAAGTTGAAAACTGAATTTTTGATAAAAATTATGTGAAAATCAATACCTAAAACCGACAGTTTATCAATAAAAACTTCCTTCCATACCAATATTGAATAATACAGCATCAAGTAGGTAATATTTGATGCTGTATTTATTTTTAACCAAAACGTAATTTCTAATTTCACAAAACTATGTTCTTAATTTTTTTGGGTATTGTGGCTTTGATGGTCGGATTTGCCATCAATACGCCTTCGCTAACTTTCTCTCGTTTTTCACGTCCTGTGAAAGTGGTAGGTGGAATTTTGCTTGTTTTAGGAATACTTTCGTCAGGTATCAAGCAGATTGATGCGGGTGAAGTAGGAGTACAGTCTTTATTTGGAAATGTGGGTCAATCAACGTTATCCAGTGGTTTGAACTTTGTAAACCCACTGTCTAATGTTACTACTTTTGATATCAAAACGCAAAACTATACGATGTCTGCCGTCCATGATGAGGGTAGTAAACAAGGTGATGATGCCATTCGGGTTCTGACGGCAGACGGTCTGGAAGTAGTGATTGATTTAACGGTTTTATACCGCCTAATTCCTGCCGAAGCCCCTAAGGTTTTGAGGGAAATAGGGGTGGACTATCAAGACAAAATTGTGAGACCCATCACCCGTACCAAATTTAGAGATAATGCCGTTTATTACGATGCAGTGGCACTTTATTCCACAAAAAGAGACGAATTTCAAGCTCGGATTTTTAAATCAATTGAAGCAAATTTTAAGTCGAGAGGTTTGTTCTTAGAACAACTTTTGCTCAGAAATATTAATTTACCGACGTCAGTAAAACAATCGATTGAATCAAAAATTAATGCGGAACAGGATGCTCAAAAGATGCAATTTGTTTTACAAAAAGAAAAACAAGAAGCAGAACGTAAGCGAGTAGAAGCCCAAGGTATTGCTGATTATCAGAAGATTCTTTCAACGGGTTTGAGCGATAAACAGTTGCAATATGAAGCCATCAAAGCCCAGATTGAAATTGCAAAATCACCCAATTCAAAGGTAATTATTATGGGTGGAAAAGGTAATACGCCATTGCTTTTAGGGAATAATTAATTTTTACTTGTTGAAAATTTTTTGTGCATTTTACGGTCGTTGTCCTTTTGAATGATAATGACCGTTTTATTTGAAAAATCAAATCTTTCAAATAAAAGCTAATAAATAGATAAATTATCTATTTTAAAATCAAATTACTTCTATTTTTAACTTAAATATAGATAAAAAATAGATTTGCCAAGCGTAAAAATATTAGTATCTTTGCAAGCACATTTTTTTTATTATTTATGTTTTCAGATAGAATAAAGTCAAAATCTTCGGGATTGTTGTTGTATGGTATTACGCCGCCCAAGTCGCAGGTTGAGCCACAGAGAGTTGTTGAAATTGCTGAAAAAACCCTTGCTCGTTTGCATGGTTTGGACATTGATGCCTTAGTGGTTTATGATGTTCAGGACGAATCTGC
>JANPIG010001136.1:0-8121 GCA_031424875.1 Cytophagales bacterium | reverse complement strand
GTTTTACTTTTAGGTAACGGATCATTGTATATTTTCGGCTTTTTAGCTTCTTCTTTTGCAATTCTTTCCATCTCTAAATGCTCAGATTCTACTCTTGCTTTTTCTGTCGCTTCTTTAGCTTCTTGTTCTTTCTTTAAAGCTTCCTCTTGTTGACGTTTCAGTTTTGTGTCATCATCCAACAGTGTTAATTTGATAAAACCCATTGGTTGAAAAACCCAACCACTTTTTGAATCTGGTAGAAAAGCTAACTTTCTTGACTTGTATTTTTGTTTTCCAATACTGTCTCTTTTGCATAACTTATTCCTTAAATCTACTTCTGTCCAAACACCTATTTGTTCAAAATAATCCTCATACTGCCAATCTCCAGTAATACTATGAAAGCCAGAGCCAGCAGATAATCTTAGAATACATTCTTTCGAACTGTCTTTTAGTCTTGCTACTTTAGCCTTCAGTTCGTTTAGTTTGTACAAGGCACTTTCTGTATTTATATCAAAATTGTACTTCTCAAAAAAGGCTATTTCTTTTTCCAAAAAACGTAATGTGTGCGTATTGATAATTTGACAAAGTTGTTCTACAGGATTTTTAGTGATCCAAGTGGCTGTATGTGTCGGAGGTAATTTAATCCTATTATTTTTTAAGGCTTCAACATATATCTGTTCAATGACTCCTTTTTTAAAAGAGAGCATTAGATTCCCATTACTGGAAGTTTTTAAAGACTCATAAATTGTTGTAAACCCTGTATCCTTAAAAGTTGAATCTGTTTTATCCTTACCATGTTTCCAACCACCAGCCCAACCTTGTCCGTTGATATTTTGAAGATTAAATATTTTTGTATTAGTCAAAAAAGTATTTTCAAAATGAATATCTGTGAATTGGAAAAAACGCATTACTGAGTTTTCAAAATTACCTAAGATTTGCTCTGAAATCTTACTGTTTTTTTGAAATGCTTGAGTACTATTTCTGTAAAAATAACTAAGTAGGATAGAGCTAATCGCTCCTTTGATTGAACTGCCAGGAATATAAGGTCTTCCATCAAACCCATTAAAAATATGACGTTTGATTTCTAAACTACTATTAAATGTAGAATCAAAGCTTCTTAAAGAAATAGTATCTAAGTTTTTTGACACAAGTAAATTTCCAAGTGTTTGAGTTATATCTTCACGAGATAAGATATTGGCTAAAGTAGAACTATCAATAACCTTAGATAGTTTTTTAAAATCTAAAATCCAAGTTTTGTTGTCCTTGACAATAAAATCTAAATCTTTCTGCCAATGGTTTTCGCTTGCACCTCCGATATGTGTAGGTGTCAAAACTTCTACTTCAAAAGTTTGCGAAACGATGCTATCTGCTACTTTTATCATATTAATACAGGGATAAAAAGTGACTTACCTACTCGCCAAATAGGATTTTCAATTTTGGTCGGCAAATGTTCATCATTAGGCTTTAAGTTTACTGTTTTACCCATTGAGAAAACAGTCGAACTCGGACGATTAAAAACAGAACCTTCTTGAAACATGTACACCGAACGCTTACGATAGGTATTATGTGGCTCAGAAAGCCAACCACCACGTTTAATAATCTCATAGCGTACTTGTTCATTCTCTAACAAAAGTGCTAATTCTTCTCTATTTTCAGGACAAAAAAGCGATAAATTCATCGCTAAACTACCACTGGAGGGAAGATTCAAGTCAAGTGTCCCAAATGACAAATTAAAACTACCATTTCCAACTGAACGATCTGTCCCTATACCACTATCTGCTAACAATTCTAATGCAGCTCTTACTTGCTTTCTTGTTTGTTCATTGTTAAACGAGCATAAACAATACATTCCAGAACCTTTTTTAAAAAATAATTTTTCAGTATAAAAAGGCTTCGTATCTTCCGATTCATTCCGTGGTCTCTGGATACGTGGTTGCACTTCCGAGCTAATAAAGTCTGACTCTATCTGTATTCCATTTACTACCTGATAGCTCCCATGTATAGCATCTGTTCCAGTATCAATAATTTGCTTATTGATGTATTTCTCAAAATGATAAGTGTCAACGTACTTTATTTTCTTGTATTTCTTTACATCTTCGGTAGCAATTTCCACTACATTATTTCTGGGAGCTTGAAAAAATGGTTTTGAAAAAAAATGTACTTTTTCATGGGTTTTCGTATCAGTTGTATAGGGGAACAAACTACTCAACGCAAAATCTAACTCCTTCGTTATCCATTCTTCTTTACCCAAAGATGCCCATGATTGCATGATTGCCGCATAAAGCGTATCAGAATGAATCATGCGTTCACTTACTCCATAATCAGCACGAGCGTTGCTAATGTGAAGTGGAGTCGTAAACTCAAAATAAATCACTTCAAAGGTTGTTTTCATTATGCTATGCCGTTTAAATATGCTTCTGCTGTTTTACGAATCGGAGCATCCAAGTTGATTTTCACCTGTCCATAGCCACGTGTACCACTACCCCCTAAATAATCATGTTCAAGTAAGTCAATCCCTGATTTTAAAAGAGCTATAAATTTATCAGCATCAGCATCTTCCATTACATTAATAACAAATTCAACAGAAAATACTGCACCAGCAGGAACACGTTCAATTTGTCGAGGATGTTCTGCTGTTCCGTTCAGTCGATTGATTACGTTCTCGAATTTCACCTCAGTGTATGGCATATCTGTAAATTCAGAATCATAAAGTGTTTGGGCACTTTTCTCTGTCATGGAAGCTTCTCTTACTAATATGCGAGCAGGTGTTCCATGATTTCCAGCAGAACCAAAAAGAGTTGCTAACAATTTTCCTTTTTCAGTAGAGTAGTTATCATAATCAAATGAAGTTTCTCCTTTTGAATTAATTCCTTCACCCATTGTAACCTCCAAAAGACTGCGAATTTTTCCTTTCAGAGAACTTCCAGGAATGTAAGGCTGGTTATTATCTTTTCTGCGAATTATAGGGCTATCAACGCCACCGATTTCTACATTTTCCTTACTGTCGCCAATGTGTAAGCCAGAAAGTAGGGTGAGTGTACCTTTTATGATGATTTTCTCTTTGAGTTTCATGTTGTTAAATTTAGTGATGGTTAAAAGATTATTCTCCTCCTGCAGCCTTGTGATACGCTACAACTGCTTCAACGATATTAACAAAGTTGTTAAAACGAGCTTTATCCTCATTAATACCCCTGATTAGTGGACTAAGTAAATTATATAAGTCCTTAATCTTCGTTTTTTGAGTGTTCTTACCCTTATCATAATCTCGTCCAACGGCATATGCTAATTTGGGTTCTAATAGTAAAATTTCAGTTTTTGATTTATCAAAACTTGCTTGGATTTTTTTAATAGAACCAAAAAATTTTCTAATTTGAGATGTCGAAACCTGTTTTTGAGTTTCGTTTATAGCAAGATATTTACCCCATTGCTCTAAGGGTGTTAAGTCTTTAATCCCTTCAGTAAGAACGGATACTGGAATTTTTTCGGGCATTTTCTGTAATGTTTTAAAGTTGTAAATTTCTTTTATCTCTTAAAATCAATTCAGCCCAACGAGAGGCTAAGGCAAATACATCAAACCTAATAGTACGTTTTCTAAATTGGTTACACAGTAATGCTGTTTCTATCACTTTCAAAGCATCATTTCTCTTAGTATCCTTTGACTCATACCTTTTAAGGGAGTATGCTGCATTCCACTTCCAAGATAAATCAAGATTTTCATTTCTATCTTTCTGCTTAGATATTTCGTACCAATCAAATACTTTTTGGAGAATTCCATGAGAAAGAACAGGGCTTTCTCCTATGAGATGTTCAATCCAGAAATCTTTAATGTCCTTAATTATAGCAAACTCTTCCCAACCTACCGCAATACCGAATAGACACAATGCATCTTTTTCTTTTTTATTACTTCTTTTAAAGTCTTTCGCTAAATGTTCAGCTTCTCCTGCTAAATCTGCCGCCTTAGCGATAGGAAACTTTGGAGTAACAATGCTTATACCTGCCGAAATCGTGATGTCGTTTCTGCCTGTAAATTTCTTGAACTCTTGTTGCACTTCTTCAGCAAAAGCAATGATGTTATCCCAACGACCTACCGCAAATACATCATCCCCTCCCGAATAAATGATATTTACCCAATCTTTGTACACTTCTTTAGAACGAATGGTATTCAAGTAGCCACTAAAAAACCAATCTAATTGTCCTGATAATGTAGCATAAGCAGAAAATGAAGCCGTTTCTTTGTTAAAGCCTTTAATAAATAACTGCCCCAATCCATCAACATCCATCCGTAAAATTGCAAGCCTGTTGAATAACCCAGCACATTCACTTTTCACTATGAGAGAACCCTCTTTGTCATTATCTTCTCTTTCAATACCAGCCAGTTGCTCAAAGTTTTTGGATTCTCCTTTTTTATCCAGTGCCGACTCACTACCACCATAAAAACGGTAAGAATATGCTGTATTTTTGGCACTGGTACTTTGGGGCTTAATGAAGTTTATTTCATTTTTCACCGTTAAACAAACCTCTGCATTTTCAGTCGGTAATAAATCCTTGGATGTCAGTAACCAATAGTTCCTACCAATGAGAGATTCATAGCCAGTACCTAATAAATTTGGTTGTCTATCAGCTCTGTTAGCCAAAACAATAAAGTCGTTCTTGGCTAAAGCCTGACCTATTACTTTTTGCTCTTTAACTTGTGGTGAGATTTTTACTTCATCATCAATTTTACTTATTCCGTCTGACTCTTCACCTGTAACCGAACAAATCGCTTTCTGTCCACCTTGCCCAATACCTTCATTGCTAAAGAATTTTTCATAATCATCTAAAAGCAAGTTTTTGAATTTCTGATATTTTTTCTCAGCCGTTTTTTCACTTACTTTTTTCCATAAATCACCGAGCGTTTTATGTTCATTTCCGAGAATCACCGATTTTTTGTTTAGATCAAAAGCGAACTCTTCAAAGCCCATACAGACATAGATGTTACCCTTAAACTTACTCCAGATAGCGTTTTTAATATCCTCTTCGAGCTTGTTCAAAGCATCTTTTACCACTTGGGTATTAGGAAGTAACATAAAAAACTTTCCACCACTGCTATAAATGATATGACTAAGGGTCGTGCTTGTTTTACTGATAATCTCATTTGCGATTTCGTCCAGCATTAATTGAAGAGAAAAAGACCTTCCTTTTAAACTTTTTGAAGCAAATTTTGACGAAATATCATAAATAAACTTTTGGATACCAGACACATCTACACAAAGTAGTAGTAGAGGTGAATGCCCTTGTTGCAAAATCAACTTTTGATTATAGTTAAATGCACTTGGGTTTTCACAATGATAATCATATAAAGATTGAGCGATTGCGCCAGTTATCTTTAAATGGTCAAACAAGCTATTATCTGCTAAATCTATTGTTGAAGCAGGAATACACCAGCAATATTTTTTAAGCAAATAGTGTAGAGACGTATTAAATACAGATAAAGAATCGGTTGGCAAGTTTTTAAACTCTTCTGAAAACTCTGTCCACAGCTCAGCGTACTCATTTTGAGAAACTCCAGCTTGGTATTTTTCATTAGTTGGGAAAATTTTATTTAACGACAGCTTACTTAATCTGAAAGCCGTTTTATTTACCTTACTTTCAGTGTTACTTACCTTTAAATTTCCAAAAATACTGATTAATGGCTCTTCTTTGAATTTAAGTTTCCCTCTTTTTATTTTATCACCTTCTTGATATTCAGAAGTAGTTCTATCAATACCACTTGCCCACCAATCAGCTAACTGAATAAAAGCTTGTAGCTTTGATTTAGGTTTATGATGATGAATAGAAATATTGACTAAGTTGTCTGAGCTACTCTTATCATATATTCCTAATTTTTCAAAAATAGCTAAATTGTCCTCAAAAAATAGCTGTGTCCAAATAACGTGTTGATACTTAAAATACCCTTCTTGAGAAGTTGGACAAATGCTATCCGCATTATTCACAACAAATGGATATTTAGCCAATTGGGATGAATTATAGTATGACACGTCTGCACGTTGCCAAAACTTGCCAATATCATGTAATAGTGCTGCTAAGTGTATAATATCTCTTGTTTCAGTAGTCATAATTGCTTATCTATTTTTAATCTGTGAAACTGTTCCAAAACCTAAACTAACACCTTTGCCTAAACCTACAAAATCAGGCAAAAACACATTTGTTCTAAACCGAATATCGAATGCTAATAACTTCTGTTGTTTATAGGGTACTATTTTGGATTTGATAACTTCGTCAATTCGTAGAGAGATTTGCTTATCAACATCCCATTTTACACCTTTGGCAAAAGAAATAATATTGGCTTTCAAAATGTTTTCGAGAAATACAATTTGAGACAATTCATCATTTAAGGCTTGATATTTCTCATAGTTTTCCTGATTCAAAGCCAGCCAGTTATACAAACGATACTCAAAATGCTTTTCCCATACTTGTAAATTATACTGTTGCATTTGTAAGTTTTTAACAACAAGAGTAACAGGACGTTGCCCAATGACAATCTCCATATTTGTATTGTTAAAAAAGTGATGAATTTCATCTACGCCATAGTCAATACAAATTATAGCGGGATTCTTACCGATACGTTTATATTGGATTACTGGGTAGCCATATAGAAACTCACGGTCATTGAGATGATTATGGAAAATGATATGTTCCTTCCCAGCTTTATCAATCACCGCTCCACGGAAAGCAGGTATTTCGTAAGCCTCTACTTCGGTCTCAAACTGAATTTTTAAAAATCGTATTTTGGGCATATAGAGATATTTGGAAAATTTCGATAAGCAAAGTAAAGGCAAGAGAGTGTAATCTATTTACACTATTTAAACATAAAGCTTGTATTAGAAAAAAGAGATTATCATAAGTGGTGTTATTAAAATAAAGAATAACACCCCCTTTAAGGATATGTATACGGAGAAGAAAGAGTTATAGTAATTGGTAAGCTATTTATCTATGTAAGATGTTAAAATGTAATCGAACTTTTATTAATTAAAATGTAGTTTACAAACAATAATAATCAAAGTAGTATTAAATAGATTAATACCCTCATAAATAGATTACTGTTCTAAATGACGCTTGAAGACAAGTTAACAGTAGTATCATATTAAAAGTATAGGTAGTAAAGAATTTAGCGAAAGTTATCATTTTAATTTCATTATTTTTAGCGTAGAATTACCTAATTTTAAAAAAAATGAAAATAATTTATCTTGAAATAGTGATACAAAAAAGCACCGCTATGGAAAAGAACTTTAATTATCTAAAGAATAATCAACGGGATTACAAGAAGAGCCTAAAACTACAAATTATTGAGAAGAAAGAACGGACAGAATTATCAGCGATGTAAAAGATATGTAAGTTTCATATTAAAGAATTCACTTTCGTGATTAATTAATCGGAAAAATAGGCTTCCCTTTAATGCTATGACTTTATTATTAATCATTAAAGGGAGGCCAAGCCGAAGTAACACCCTCTTCTAACTTGGGGTCTATACATTTGTATTTAGACTAACTAAATGTAAATACTCTTTTAATAATTGGTGTTCCTACCTCAAACTCCTCAAAACCTTCCCCTCCAAAATCTTCATCAACCCAGCACGATAAGTATCACCTATTCGGATTGATTTGTCTTCGCCCTTTCTGATAATGACAACATAATCATCATGTATCAAATTGATTTTATCAATGGAAATAATGAAAGAACGGTGAATTCTGAGGAATAAAGTTGGCGGCAATTGAGCCATTAAATCTTCCATTGTCATTAAGAATGAGATTTCTTCCTGTTCAGTATAAGCCCTTACGATATTCCTGTCGCTTTCAAACCAGCATATTTCTGACTGTTTAATTTTTTGCAGAGTTTTGTTGATTTTGATGTAAAGATAATCGTCTGATATGTTTAAATTATTTCTTCTTATTTGTTTTTGAGCTTTTTGAACGGCTTTCAAAAATCGTTCATAAGGATAAGGTTTATGTAAGTAATCAATTACATTGTATTCATAACTTTGGAGGGCATACTGAGGATGTGCGGTAGTGAGAATATAATATTGATTGGCATCCAAAATATTCATGAGACCTAAGCCTTCAATGTCTTCATTAGGCATTTGTAAATCTAAGAAAATCAAATCTA
>JANPIG010001135.1:0-3157 GCA_031424875.1 Cytophagales bacterium | reverse complement strand
TCTTACTACTCGCCCACTTTGTTTCCCAGGAGTCCATTTAGCCAGTTTTATTACCCGCATAGCTTCTTCATCACAACCAAATCCTACTGATTTCAAGATAGTTACGTCTGAAATTGTACCATCAGTATTTACGATAAATTGAGTATATACTTTCCCAGAAACATTTGCTTTTTGTGCGGAGGCAGGATATTTAATATTTTCTTGCAAAAATTTGACAAAAGCATCCATTCCACCCTCAAATTCGGCTTGTTGCTCAACGGCATCAAATACCTCATTTGTATCTCGCTTACTTTCTTGAATTGCCTTCACCTCATCTACCAAAGCAGGACTAATCACATAAGCCTTTGATAAATCTACATTTGGGTCATTATAATTACTTTCTGTAACTTCCTCAATCATAGAATTATCGTTAATAATCGGAGCATCTTTGGCAGAAACTTCTTTTACCATTTCTTCTATTTCTTCAATTGGTTTTGTTGCCAATGTAGCTGACGAAACCACTATCATCAGCATAAAAAGTGGGGCAATAAGTCCGTATTTCATCAAGGCAGTTTCCGTAGAACGACTTTTGTGTAACATTTTGATGCGTAGTTTAAGTAATGATTGATTGAAAAAATTATTGGTCAAAGGAATTGCCTGAACGCCAAATTGTTCTTGGAAAAGTAGCATGGCGTATTCGGCTTTTGAGGCTTCGTTGCGACTCGCTACTTCATCAGCAATAAACTCGTGAATGTGCTTGATTGAGCTTTTGTAAAGGTACACCACAGGATTGAACCAGTTGAAAATCGCAATCAGTTCAAATAATAGCACATCGGCAGAATGTAGCTGACGAATATGGACAAATTCGTGCTTCATAATAGTTGTGCGGCTCTTTAATTCCTTGCTTACAAACAAGACATTAAAGAACGAAAATGCCCTTTTTGAGCCTTCTCCTTGTGTTTTTCGCTTCATCATTTGTCCCAAGAAAACTAAATTTCCCCCAAAACGAGCAATGCCTAACAAGATGCCGATTATGTAGCAAAAAGCTATCATTTCGCCCATGGTCATGGTGTGTGCTTGGCTTGCACTCGCTCGTATGTACATGATTTGCGGGTCGTAGAAGGTATAAATCGTTTGCGAAACTTGTTCAGTTACAAACCATGAACGCACCCATTCCGACTGCATTAGGGGTATGAAAAACGCCAATGCGGCCGATGCCACCAAGTAGCCCCGATTGAGGTTAAAGAAGGTTTCCGACCGCAACAAAAGGCGATAAAAACCATAGAAAAGAACCAAATACAGGTTCACTTGGAGAAGGTAGTTGAGCCAGTTCATATTCTAATTGTTGAGTTGTTCAATTGTTGAATTGTTGTATAGATGCAGCAACGTTTTATTTTCCATCAACTTTAAGAATAATTCTCAATGTGCAATGGTCAATTTACAATGTTCAAGGAATTAACTCTTGACCCTTGTTACTTTTTCACTTGAAAATTGAGTATTGAACATTGCATATTGAAAATTTAAATTACTCCTTAAGACTTATCAATTCCTTATCTTCTAAAGTAAGCGGAACAATAGCGTATCTTTTGTTATTTGTGATTACCATTTCGTCCAAAAGGTCAATCATGTTGCGATATTTTGCCTTGTCGGTTGATTTAATTACTACCGTGAACACATCACCAATTCTATTTTTATAGTCGAACAAAACCGAGCGAATGCCATTGGCAGAAAAATCGGTTGTCTGTACTTTTGGGTTACATTCTGTGCCCTGATAATACCGAATTTTGTTATCATCATCCAAGACTACATTCAAAGATTCTGAGCAACGAATTTTGGAAGGAGGTCCATCTTCGGGCATATTCAGTTGCATGGTTACGGGTTTGAGTAAGGAAGTGGTTAGCATAAAAAAGGTAATCAATAGAAAGCCCAAATCTACCATCGGAGTCATGTCTATTTTGACGGACATCTTCTTGGAACGGGCTTTTTTGCCTTGTACGGCTTGGTCGGATGCAGATATTTCAGCCATTGTTTTAATTGTTGATTTGTTGAATTGTTGAGTTGTTGAAGTACAGCTTGCAAATTGGTTTCAACAATCGAGTCGTCGAACCGTCAACAAATCAAACTTCAATAATTAATGTTGGTGTAGAACTATTTAGATTTTTGTTTCATGTACTCAGTAATTTTATCAAGGTGTGAACTAAGGACAATTTCAGTTTGATTTACCCTATTCAAAAATATAGATGCAAGAGATTATGACTTTCCATAATTTTATTTTATTACGGATAAGGCTGTCCGTCTTACATAATTACTTCTCTTCCTCCTTCATCTTATTAATCATCGCCAAAATCTCATCGGCATCTTTCACATCGATTTTCCCTTTTTTTGAGAAGAAAGAAAATAGACTTGAAAATGAGTTTTCAAAATAACCTTCTACTAACTTCTCGGTGGCGAAAGAACTGTAATTTTCTTTACTCACAATCGGAAAATATTCGTGCGATTTTCCATAAGAATTATGACTCACAAAGCCTTTTTCTTGCAAAATTCTAATGATGGTCGAAACCGTATTGTAAGCAGGTTTAGGTTCTGGCAATTCCTCCAAAACGTCTTTTACAAATCCTTTTTCTATTTGCCAAAGTACCTGCATTATTTGCTCTTCAGCTTTGGTTAATTCTCTTTCTGGTTGCATGGTTTTTTATGTTAGATACCGTTTTGTTATTGAATTAATGATTTTAAATATAAAGTAAATAAAAGTGAAAGTACAATGGCAGAAATGCGTATAACGTGCTTTGATAAGGCATTTTGAAAGTTTATTGATGGTAAATTTGGGGCGGTTTTCAAGAAAAATACTACTAATTTATTGTATTTCAAAGAGATTAAAAAGGCAATTCCAAGAGTCAATAAAACCGATTGGGTCAATGCTCCAGCGTTGAGATGATAGAAAATATTAATCATTAGTAAATTAATCATAAATGCAAAAAGCACAATGGAGGCAAGCAATAAAGTTTTACGAAATAATAAAAAATAAGAGCCTATAATCTGTATCATGGCGATACAAAATCCGAAAGTCTTGGAGTAGCCAAAATAATACCAAGTGAGCCATTCACCCGACTGTTGATTCATCGGTTTTTGGGCAATTTCAGTAGGCACAACAAACTGTAAATCAAAAATCTTTTTCCAC
>JANPIG010001134.1:0-5344 GCA_031424875.1 Cytophagales bacterium | reverse complement strand
CACTTTTTCAAAGCCAAATCTACCCAATACTTCTTGCATCATGCTGATAATGTGATCATTACATAAATTTCCAATACTT
Organism: Cytophagales bacterium; assembly: GCA_031424875.1. GTDB lineage: Bacteria > Bacteroidota > Bacteroidia > Cytophagales > Spirosomataceae > Arcicella. The sequence goes on along the minus strand of JANPIG010001134.1, from coordinate 5,265 downwards.
CCTTCGTGGGTATGTTTGAGGTTGCGGTTGGGGGAATAGGTACCTGAATTAATTTCGTTTCCAATAATTTTATAAGCCTCTCTGAAAGGCGTTCCTTGCAAAACTAATTCGTTTACTCGCTCTACCGAAAACAACATATCGTACTTTTCATCCGCTAAAATATTATCTTTCACTTCAATGTTAGAGAGCATGAAATACGTCATATCCAAACAGTTCAAGATTTCATCAAAGGCTGGCATTAGAATTTCTTTCAAAATCTGCATTTCACGGTGATAACCCGAGGGAAGATTACCCATAACCAACTGAATTTCATTGGGTAAGCCTTTCAAACGATTGGTTTTCCCTCTCAATAATTCCGCTACATCAGGGTTCTTTTTGTGGGGCATAATAGAACTTCCCGTAGTCATTTCATCGGGCAATTTGATGAAACCAAAATTCTGCGAATTATACAAACAGATGTCCATCGCCAAGCGTGAAAGCGTGGAAGCAATCTGGGCAATAGCGGTAGTTGCGAACAATTCTGTTTTCCCACGAGACATCTGTGCATACACTACGTTATAATGAAGTTCTTGAAAACCAAGCAGTTGTGTAGTCATTGTGCGGTTTAGAGGAAATGAAGAACCATACCCTGCACCCGAACCCAAAGGATTTTTATTGGCAATTTTATAGGCCGTTTGGAGCATTTCCATATCATCCACCAATCCTTCGGCATACGCTCCAAACCATAAGCCAAAACTTGAAGGCATCGCAATTTGGAGGTGCGTATAACCTGGCAAAAGCACCTCTTTAAATTTCTCACTTAATGAAATCAAGAGCGTAAAAAGTTGATTAGTAGCCTCTGCGACTTCCTGCAAGCGTGAACGAGTAAAGAGTTTTAAATCCACCAAAACTTGATCATTACGAGAACGTCCCGAGTGGATTTTCTTACCCGCTTCGCCCAATGCACGAGTCAAAAGGAGTTCAACTTGTGAATGAACATCCTCAATTCCGTCTTCAATTTCAAATTCTCCTGCTTGAATTTTTTGGTAAATATTTTTCAGTTCTACCTGAATATCAGATAGTTCTGAAGATTCTAAAAGTCCAATACTCTCCAACATCTGCGTATGAGCCAGCGACCCAAGCACATCAAAAGGAGCCAAGAGCAGGTCGAACTCAGGGTCACGCCCAACGGTGAATTTTTCTATTTTTTCGTTTACCGAAACATTATCTTTTTGCCAGAGTTTGCTCACGTTTGTTATTTATAATTGGTTTATTGTGCAAAGATACCCACATATAAAAAAAACCACTCGAAAGTGGTTTGAAAATGTTTTGTTGTGCTTTACGTCTAAAAAATATCTCCCACCAATAAATCTAATTCAATGAAAAGTTTGGACTTAATTTTTTCATTGCTTAGTGCGTAAGAATACAAGTCAAAACGTTGATTTTCAAGGATATAAACTTCAATTAGTTTATTGGCTAAATCCACAATCCAGTATTCCTTTACGCCATGTTGTTCATAAACTCGCATTTTTCCACCTCTATCGTATTTACCCGTACTGGGCGAAAGAATCTCAATTACCAAATCAGGCACTCCTTCAATTAACCCCTCTTCTGATAAAATCTCTTTTTGAGCTTCTGAAATGAATACTAAATCAGGTTGATAGAAGTTTAAATCGTCTAAATAAACGTCAATAGGAGCATAGAAGACTTCGCCTAACTTTTTTTCTGTAACTAATTTATCAAGAGCAACCGTTAATTTGCGTGATGTTCTTTGATGTTCATAGTGGGGAGCTGATTTTTTCACAATTTCGCCTTCAATAAGTTCATAATAGTGGTTTTCATCCAAGTTTTCCATTCTATGGAAATCTTCAACAGTATATTTCTCTTGGTCGATTAATAATTCCATGATGATGATGTTTTGTATTTATCAAAAATAACATAATTTTTTGGTATAGTCAATTAAAAATTGCTTGTGGAGAAAACACAAATGACATTTCAGTCTGTTAACTGATTACTAATAACTGTTCACTAATTATCACCTTTCCCAACATCTTAATATACAAATCAATCCCTTCCTCAATTTCACTTAAATAAATAAATTCATCGGCCGTGTGTGAGCGTTCTGAATGCCCTGGACCCATTTTTAGGGATTGACAATCCAACACAGCTTGGTCGGAAGTGGTGGGTGAGCCGTAGGTTTTTCTGCCCATAGATATTCCAGCTTGTACGATGGGATGTTCTATTGAAATAGAGGAAGGTTTTAATCGAATTGACCGTGCAATTGCCTCAGAATCAATGTTTTGACGAATCATTTCTAACGTTTCTTCCAAAGTATATTGCTCTGTAACTCGACAGTCAATCGTGAATGTACAAGTATCTGGCACTACGTTATGTTGCTTACCCGCATTGATAATGGTTACCGACATTTTCATTTTCCCTAATACTTCTGACACCTTCGGAAACTCATAATTTTGAATCCAGCTAATGTCTTTTAGGGCTTTATAAATAGCATTTTCGCCCTCCTCACGGGCAGCGTGTCCTGCCTTTCCGTGAGCGGTGCAATCAACCACCATCAAGCCTTTTTCAGCAATGGCTAAGTGCATTTCTGTGGGTTCGCCCACGATGGCGAAGGAGATTTCGGGCAAATCATTTTCTTTCAATAATAACTCTAAACCGTTCGCTCCAGAGATTTCTTCCTCTGCTGAAGCTACGAATAATACATTGAAAATAAGGTCCGAACGATGATAAAAGTAGCAAAAAGTAGCTAATAAACTCACCAAGCAACCGCCTGCATCATTACTTCCTAAACCGTACAATTTTCCATCTTTTACCAGAGGCTCAAAAGGATTTAACGTCCACGAAGGATTAGGTTTTACGGTATCGTGGTGCGAGTTCAAAAGCACCGTTGGAAGGTCAGAATTGAAGTGTTTATTTCTTGCCCAAATGTTGTTAATTTTTCTTCGGAAAGGCATATTTCTTTCTCTGAAAAACTCCTCTAATATATCGCCCGTCAGGTTTTCTTCACGACTAAAAGATTGATTAGCAATAAGTTGCTTTAACAGGACAATGGCATCTTGGGTGATTTGTTGTTGTAAGGACATTAGTTCGTAGGTTTTAGTGATTCGGTTTTAGGGGTTAGAAAATATCAGACTACATCCCCTTATCAAACCTATTAGCCAAAACAGATATATCTTCTTTTTTCGCCAAAGTATCAATCCATTCTCGTGGAATCTGCTCGAAGCCGTAAAAAAGTCCTGCAAAACCGCCCGTTACTGAACCCACGGTGTCAGCATCATCACCTAAATTTACTGCTTTCAAGACGGCATCTTTAAAATTATCGGTTGTCAAGAATGCCCACAGACTGGCTTCAAGTGTATGGAGAACATAGCCTGAAGAATAAATATCGTCTTGTGGAATACAGGAAATATCATCAAACAAAATACGATTGTATAATTCAATTTCGGAGGTCTTAACGTTAATCAAATGAAGATAATCTCTGACTAAATTTTGGGTTTCGTAATAGGCATCGCATTTATCTTTTTCCTTTAATAATTGAATAACAAATTCAACCGCAAAAAAGCACCCAATTACTGAGCGAATGTGAGCATGAGTAATACCTGAAACTTCTCTAACCACTCTAAAACGCTCCTCAATCGGGCGATTTTGGAGGTGAATTGCCAAAGGTAAAATCCGCATTAATGAGCCATTTCCGTTGGAATAATCATCACATTCACCTGATTCTGAGGCAGATACACCCTTTGCAACTTTGTCCATCGCATTACGAGTAGCCACGCCCATATCAAAAATCTGCCCGTGAGGAGTCCATTCGTTGTATTGATACCAATAACAGAAACGGTCAGCCAGTTTTTGCACCTCATATCCCTCAATCAATTGTTCGACCAACAGCATAGACATGGCAGTATCATCCGACCATGTACCCGCAGGTTGGTGATGCGTTCCATACGCTCGCATAGACGTTACGGGGTTTACCTGTAAGTGTTTGCGACTCATAAATTCCACAGGAACGCCCAGTGCGTCGCCGATGGCTATGCCAAAAAGTAAGCCTTTGGTGTGCATTTGTGGGGTTGGTTATTTTTGGGTAATATTTCTACAAAAATAAATAAAATGCCTAAATTTGTGTAATAAAACAAGACGATTATGACAACAGCAAGAGCATATTTTGAAATCTATAAATCTTTGCCTGTTTCAGTAAAGAGTAAGGTTTTTTCCATGATTATTAAAGACGAAAGTCCTTTATTATCCGAAATTGAAAATAGCCTAATAGAGGTTCAACAAATGAAAAAAGGCTTGAAACCTAAAAGAAATATTAAAGAGCTAATTGCCACTCTCCGTAATGAATAATATTACATAACCCTCGTCCCCGCCGTCCCTTCATTCACTGCCAATCTCACCTCCACCGCATGGCAAATCGTTACTTGTGAAACCCCTTCGGCAATGGCTTTAAAAGCATTATCCAACTTCGGAATCATGCCTGTATGAATTGCACCATTGGCTTTAAGTTGTTCGTAATCAGTCTTTTGTAATACAGAAATTACAGAATTATCATCGTTCACATCAGTTAAAACTCCTTTTTTCTCGAAACAATAAACCAAATTTACTTCATAATTTCTGGACATCGCAATTGCCAAAGCCTGAGCAATGGTATCGGCATTGGTATTGAGCATATTACCTTCTTTGTCGAAAGTCAGTGGGGCAAAAATTGGTGTTAAATTTTGTTTTAAAAGACTATCAATAAAAGTATTATCCACCTTTTCAATATCTCCCACAAAACCATAATCAATTGCTGCAACGGGACGTTTTTTTGATAAAATCACCCCTGCATCTGCCCCCGTAAGACCGATGGTATTTACGCCTCTACTCTGCAATTGTGCGACTAAGGTTTTATTGACTAAACCCCCATAAACCATCGTAACAACGTCCAGCATGGCTTTGTCGGTGATTCTTCTGCCTTCCACCATGACGGTTTCAACATCTAATTTTACGGCAACTTGCGTAGCAATTTTCCCACCTCCATGCACCAATATTTTGGGTGAAGGAATTTGGGTAAAATCATTCAAGAAATTCTCACGGAGTGTAGGATTATCAACAACATTTCCGCCTATTTTTATAATGGTCAGTTTCATTTTAGGGATTGGGGATTAGGTAATTGGGGATTAGGGTTTGGGTAAATAAGTCATTGGAGATAATTTAATAACTAATATTATCAAAATGCTCCCTTCGTCCCTAATCCCCAATCCCTAATTCCCTAATCCCTAAAAAAGATAC
>JANPIG010001133.1:0-2026 GCA_031424875.1 Cytophagales bacterium | reverse complement strand
AAAATTGGTACGTGATGATTTATTATAGCAACAATAAAATCTTTTTATTTGGTAGGGGTGCAACGGCAATTACAATCATTCCAAACTGGGATAAAAAAGCGACTCACGTTACATTACTTCAACGTAGCCCGACCTATGTGGTGGCTCAACCTGACGTTGATGACTTAGCCGTTTGGATTAATAAATTTTTACCCAACAAAATGGCTCACCGTATCAATCGTTTTCGTAAAATCCTTTTTCAGCGATTTAGTTATGCTTTTTCAAGGTCTTTTCCTGCAACCATGAAAAAAGTTTTACGCAAAGAGTTAATGAAAGAATTAGGGAAAGAATTCGAGATTGATAAACATTTTAACCCAAGTTATAATCCCTGGGATCAGCGCTTGTGTCTATTACCAAATGGTGATCTGTTTGAAGCAATAAGAACAAAAAAAGCATCTGTCGTTACCGACCACATCGAAAAGTTTACGGAGCATGGAATTAAGTTAGTTTCTGGTGAATTTCTCGAAGCTGATATTATCGTTACGGCAACGGGTTTAAATGCTCAACTATTCAACAATATTGAGTTTAAAATTGATGGAGAACCCATTGATTTTACTAAAAAAGTATGTTACAAAAGTGTCATGTTTGACGGCATACCCAACATGACTTATGCTTTTGGCTATACAAATGCCTCTTGGACTTTAAAATGCGATATGACCAATCAATATACTTGTAGGCTCATTAATTACATGGAAAAAAATGGATATAAACAATGTATGCCTATTCAGAAAGACCCCAATATGGTGCTAAAACCGTTCTTGGATTTTAATCCAGGTTATGTGATGAGAGCCATTGATAAGCTGCCCAAAATGGGAGATAAAAAACCTTGGAAAATTGAGCAAAATTATTTTTATGACAAAAAAATGTTTGAAAAAAGTGTACTTGATGATGGGATTTTATCGTATAAATAATCAAGAATATTAAAACGAAGTGAGCATTTTCTTAATAATCGTACTGACAAATAGGAGAGTGTTTTTAAGTTTCTGGTTTAAAGAAAAATTTGAATAAGCATATTGTGATGGAAGGTTCGAGTAATATTACTATTTTGGATGGATTTACCATTACAGGCGGTGACGCTAATTTTGACCCAAACGAACCTACGAAGTTTCGCTTACTTCCCCAACAACTGGAACAATTGAAACAGGAGGAGGAATTTTATTTCAAAATGCGGGAAGCCCAACGATTGTAAATTATAATATCATTCAAAATGCAACAGTGACGGGTGGAGGTTTGTATGCAGGCAATGCCAGTATATTTATTAACATTATGTTTAATATTTAAATACACATAATTACGATTTCATAACAAACAATAAAATCACGTAACATTTATTAAATATTTTGTGTAATATTGTATCACTTCTTGTTATTCTCATATAAACAAAATCTTCAATTGTCTTTATAAAACTATTATAGTTTTATAAAGTACTTTACTTCAATCTCTACTATTTTCATAAGTTTAGTTAAAACGGTTTCTTCAAACTACCAATTCTAAACGAATCTACCTTTTATTTAAAGAATATTTTTGACTGATACGCAAAATAATATGCATCATATTGAGCAAAATCAGTTGCTGGATAAGATGTAAAAAAATATGAATCTGTAATAATTATCTCAATTATAAGAGGCAATATTATAATCATCTCTTAATAGCCAATAAAAATGATAAACTCTATTTTAAAATCATCCCGAAGAAACTTCTTTGAACAACTTGCGATTGCATCAACCCTTTTGGCTGTTTCACCAACTACTTTGATGGGGCAGCGTGCTAAGAAATTGTTGCATATTGCTATTTTAGGCAAGGATTCATTATTATCAGCAGTCGTTGATAAATCGGATAAAATGATGATTATTAATGACTATAAATTGGCTGATATCATATACGTTAAGGATTGTGATACAATAAATTTACAAAAGGCTTTAATGGCTCAAAAACATCTGATAATTGAACGAAACGAAGTGGGAGATTCAATGATTAAAAATTGCCA
>JANPIG010001132.1:0-5986 GCA_031424875.1 Cytophagales bacterium | reverse complement strand
CACACTTTTTGGAAAAGATTTTATCATCACCGATACCGCAGGAATTCGTAAAAAAGCCAAAATTGATGACAATATTGAGTATTATTCCATCTTGCGTTCTATCAAGGCAATGGAAGAATGTGATATTGCAGTGATTTTGATTGATGCCACTACCATTGATGTTCAGACGGGTCTGCAAGCCCAAGATATGAACATTGTTTCGATGGCTGACCGTGCGAAAAAGGGAATTGTATTGTTGATAAATAAGTGGGATTTGGTCGAGAAAGATTCGATGACTTCTAAGAATTTGGAAGATGCGATTCGTGCAAGAATGGCTCCTATCAATTATATGCCAATTATTTTTACTTCGGTAAAAGAAAAGCAACGCATTTTTCAAGCGGTAGAGAAGATTTTGGAGGTTTATGAAAACAAAACCAAGAAGATTCCGACCTCAAAATTGAACGATGTGATGTTGAAGGTGATTGAGAATTATCCACCACCCGCTTGGAAAGGGAAATATATCAGAATCAAATATATGACACAATTGCCAACCAAATCGCCTTCATTTGTGATGTTCTGCAATCTTCCGCAGTATATCCGTGAGAGTTATGAGCGATATTTGGAAAACCAATTCCGTGAACATTTCGATTTTACGGGCGTTCCGATTCAGATATTTTTTAGGAATAAATAGGTTTGATTTCGGATTTTGAAATAAACCACGCATGATACGGAATAAGCGGATTTACACAGATTTTTTAAATAATTTATCCGTGTAAATCCGCTCAATCCGTGTCATCCGTGGTCTAAAAATTATCCATTTTTCACACGACTCACAAACGCCTTAATATCTCCTTCCAAATCCTCAGAAGTACCTAATAGTTTAATAAAAGCACTACCAATAATAGCTCCTGCGGCTTGTGAAGCGGCTTTTTTGAAGGTTTCATTATCCGAAATTCCAAAACCAATTAATCTTGGATTTTTTAGATTCATGGCGTTTACTCTGGCAAAATAGGCTTCTTGGTCGGTTGAAATACCCGTTTTTGCTCCTGTTGTACTTGCCGATGAAACCATGTAAATAAACCCATCCGAAATATTATCAATGTGTCGGATTCTACTTTCTGCGGTTTGTGGCGTTATCAAAAAGGTATTAAAAATTCCGTATTTAGCAAAAATCGCCTTGTATTCTTCTTCGTAAACACTGATGGGCATATCAGGCAAAATCAAGCCATCAATTCCCACTTCTTGGCATTTCTGACAAAAGTTTTCCACCCCAAATTGCAACACAGGATTCACATATCCCATCAATAAAATCGGCACGGTTACGCCCGCCTCACGAATACCTGAAAGCTGTTCAAAAAGCAATTTTACGGACATTCCAGCATCCAAAGCCACTTGGTTAGACTGTTGAATGGTTTCGCCATCTGCCACAGGGTCGGAATAAGGCATTCCGATTTCTACTAAATCCGCTCCACCGTCTTGTAAAGCCTTCAAAATCAGGGTTGTATCATTTATTTTTGGAAATCCTGCGGTGAAATAAACGTTAAGGATATTGTGAGTTTTCTCTTGGAAAAGTTGTTTTATTCTGTTCATTTTCTTTATTTACACACAAGTTACAAGCATATTTACAAAAGGTAATGCTTTGGTATAATCCATTGTATCATACTCAAAACCAATGCGTTGTAGATTGTGATAATATTCGTTTTTGTTGTTATAATAATATTTTTCTGAGGGTATTTGCCAAGCTTTATCACCCAATTTTGAAGCTAAAAACCATTTTTCCAAAAGCCTTGCGGTTCGTCCATTTCCATCATTCAGCGGGTGAATATTTATGAAAATGAGATGTAACAACGAAGCATAAAAAAACGTCTCTCGAATGCTTAATTCTGTTCTCAAAAGCAATGATAAATCGGCAAAAAAATTTACAAGTTCCCCCTTCACTTGTTCGGGATTGGTGGCAACGTACAATATTCTTTCTCCACCCATTACAAACATAGGCGAAACTCGCCATCGTCCTCTTTCTGAGGCTTTTAGGAAGTTTTTAGTGATTAATTTACAGGTTTTAATAATGCTTTTTTCATTCAAAATTCTACTTCTGGCAAACGAATAGGCTTCAAATAAATCATCGGCTTTTTTGGTATAATCCACCAAGAATTTAACGCCCAATAATTTATGTTTTAAGTAAGAATCTAACTCAATTTCAACGCCCTCAATCTTGGAAGAATACACGACCGAACTGGACGTATAAAAGGTAAAATCTTGAATAGTATTCTGAAATTCTTGAAAATTAGCCATACGTTTTCCCAACTCATCTTCTTGGATAGAAAAATGAGGTAAAAGGGTATCGGATGGGAGGATTTTGAATTTCATTATACTAAAATTTTCTCTGCCAACACCCCCAAATCCAACCCATTAAAAGTCCCAGAAGACATCATCAATAAATTAGCATTACGCCAAATTTGAGATAATAAAAAATCTTTCAGCGAATCATTATCCGTGAAAACATGGAGATTGGGATTATTGAAATGTACTTTAATATCGTCGGGCGTGATGGCAGGCAATTTCTTGTGTTCCAAGGTTTTAGGACTGAAATACACGACTGGCACATCGGCAGCATTGAGTTTATTGGCGTATTCTCCCAAGAAATCTTTACTCAAACTACTAAACGTATGCAACTCCAAACAAGCCACTAATTGACGGTCTGGGAATTGGGCTTTTACTGCCTTCGTAGTCGCCTCTACTTTGGACGGTGCATGAGCAAAATCCTTGTAAATCACCGTATTATCATTTTTACCAATTAATTCCAAACGTTTTGCCGCACCCTTGAATGAAGGAATGGCAGCATAAAATTCATCATCATCAATCCCAATTTGAGAGAGAATTAATCTCGCTCCGTTCAGATTTTTAAGGTTATGTTCACCAAAAATATTGATTTCTAATTCCTTTTTATTGGGCAAAATTAAGAAAGTTTTTCCGTCTCGTACTCGGTTTGGTAATGCCTGATACGGAAAGCGTTTTACGCCATCACGTTCAATAGAGCCTATTTTATTGACTAAAGGGTCGGTTTCGTCATAAATAAAACTTCCCGCTTTTGGTAAATTATTGGCTAATAATTCAAATTGATGCACGTAATCATTAAAATCTGGATAAACGTTGACGTGATCCCAAGCAATACCCGACATCAACATCACGTGCGGATGATAATGCAAAAATTTAGGTTGGCGGTCAATAGGAGAGGAGAGATACTCGTCGCCTTCAATCACAATCACGGGAGCATCCGAAAGTTTTGCCATCGTCTCGAAGCCTTCAATTCTTGCCCCAACCATATAATCAAATTTACGGTTATGAAATTTCAAAACGTGCAAAATCATGGACGTAATAGAGGTCTTGCCATGACTTCCCGAAATCACAACTCGCTGTTTATGAAGGCTTTGCGAATAAATAAACTCTGGATAGGAATAAATCTTGATGCCTAATGCTTGAGCTTTCAAAAGCTCAGGATTGTCCGCACGGGCGTGCATTCCCAAGATTACGCAAGATAAATCAGTGGTAATTTTCTCTGGAAACCAGCCCATTTCCGCAGGAAGTAAACCTTTATCAGCCAATAAAGTCCGTGAGGGTTCATAGATTTCATCGTCAGAACCGGTGATTTTGAATCCTCTGTTGTGTAAATCAAGGGCTAAATTGTGCATGGCGGCCCCCCCAATGGCAATGAAATGAATGTTGTGCATTTTAAAATTGAAACGTACTAATTGGTAAGGGTAAACTAATTTCTCAAACCAAACGTTAAATAAATTATTAAATCCAATTTGTTTACTTGCAAAGGTCGAACTTTTATTGCACTTTTGCACGCTTTTTGTAGGTAGTATGTGCCTACTTTTTCGTATTTTTTTCACTAAAACTCCGCATTTATGCTTTTTAGCTTAGGATGAAAAACTATATTGACCTGATTGACCAGACCATTGAATTCCCCACACTTGAATTCAATATTGACCATGATAATGAACTTTTGTTCAATAATGTGCCTTTGATGGACATTATCAAACAGTATGGCACGCCTCTCAAACTCACGTATCTGCCTAAGATAGGCGAGCATATAGAAAGTTCCAAGAGGCTTTTTAAAAATGCCATTAAAAAGTACAATTATAAGGGAAATTACACTTATTGTTATTGTACAAAATCTTCTCATTTTAAATTTATCGTGGAAGAAGTCCTAAGCCACAACGTTCACCTCGAAACGTCATCTGCTTTTGATATTTCTATTATACGTGATTTATACAGTCAAGGTAAAATAAATAAATCAACTTACATTCTTTGTAATGGCTATAAATTGCCCCTTTACACGCAGTATATCAGCGAGTTAATCAACGATGGATTCAATTGTATTCCAATTTTGGATAACCTCAAAGAGATTGATTTTTATGATAAATCAGTAACGGCAGAGACGGTAAATCTGGGTATTAGAATCGCCACTGACGAAGAGCCAGACTTTGCATTTTATACTTCCAGACTTGGTTTGAGGTATTCTGATGTCATGGATTTGTACAAAAATAAGATAGAAGGGAGCGAACGTTATAAATTAAAAATGTTACATTTTTTTATCAATACGGGTATCAAAGATAGTGCCTATTATTGGTCGGAATTGAGCCGTTTTATTTATAAATATTGCGAGATGAAAAAGGTTTGTCCCGAACTCGATTCTATTGATTTGGGTGGTGGACTACCGATTCAAACTTCGCTTCAATTCAACTACGATTATCAGGCAATGATTGAGGAGATTGTAGAATCTATCTCTTGGATTTGTAATAAATCTAACGTACCTGTACCCAATTTATTCACAGAGTTTGGTTCTTATACCGTGGGCGAAAGTGGAGCAGTTTTATACGAAATCATTGACCAAAAGTTGCAGAATGATAAGGAGTTGTGGTATATGATTGATGGTTCTTTCATTACGCAATTGCCAGATTCGTGGGGGATGAATCAGAAGTATATTATGATGCCCGTTAATAACTGGAATTTCCCCTATCAAAAGGTGAATTTAGGTGGATTAACTTGCGATTCGATGGATTTTTACAATACCGAAGCCCATAGTTCAGATCTGTATTTGCCCATTTATGAAGAAGGACAAGACCGTCAATTTGTGGGTTTCTTCCACACAGGGGCATATCAAGAGTCTTTGGGTGGTTACGGGGGTATTCAACATTGCTTAATTCCAGCTCCCAAACACGTGATAGTAGATAGGTTGGAAGATGGTACAATTACGACCAGACTTTTTGCCGAAGAACAAGAACAAGATAGTATGATGACCATTTTGGGCTATGGCGAAAAAGCCAAAGAAACCGAAGCAAAACCATTGGTTCTAAGCGAGGAAGATATGGAATTGGCAGAGAATATGGCGTTGGTTGAACAATAGTTCAGGAGAAAGGGAGTTTGGAGGAAAGGAGAAATGGGATTTAGCTTAACCAACTGAAATTTAATTACTTGCAACGCAATATTTGGCAAGGTTTTTCGTAATTTTGTAGATGTAAATTAAAAATACGTTGAAATTAGGTATTTTATAAGTAGCTGAATGTCAGTTTCTAACGAACATCTAAAATCGAATAACGAACAACGATTCTTAATCCTTACACAACCCACAAAAAAACTGAATCATGAAAAAAGCAACCATCATTTTTGGATTATTAGCTGTTATCTCATTGGCATCATGTGCAAGAAAAAATAATTGCCCAGCTTATGGCAGCACCAGTATTGAAAAACCAGGCTACAAGGGAAGAAATTAATAGTGTTTGGAAAATTTATTTTTCAAACGATTTTCATTAAATTAAACGGAAGTCGTCCTTTTGAAGGACGACTTCCGTTTTTAACGAGTCAATCTTTTTATTTTCAAATGATTGTCCATAAAAAAACAGCGTAGAGTCATTTCTACGCTGTTTTTTTGTATCACGGCGGTTCGACGACTCGAAATCTTTCCCGTGTATCAGAGTCTAATTTGTTAATTCGCTTCACGGAA
>JANPIG010001131.1:0-3767 GCA_031424875.1 Cytophagales bacterium | reverse complement strand
GAAATTGAAGTTTTTGAGCAAGGAATTGCTTTGAATCAACAAGCGGTTGAAGCCAAAATAATGCTCATGTCAGGCGTAGGTTTTGATGTGGTTCCTACAGATTGTATGGCTTTATACCTCAAAAATCGCCTATCTGATGCCACTCATTTGCAATTAGCTTTTACCAATATCAATGGAGGAATTTCACACGGCACTGCTCAGACCATGGTAGAGAGTTTGGGGAAAGATGGGTTTGTCAGAGAAAATGGTAAACTTAAAGCCGTTCCAATCGCTCACAAAACCATTGAAGTTCCTTTTGATAATGACCACACAACTCATTGCATGGCGATTCCTTGGGGAGATATTTCTACGGCATTTTATACCACGCAAATTCCTAACATTGAGACCTTTATGGGTTTGCCAAAGACGGGAGTAATGTTGGCTCGGATGGGAAATTATTTAGGATGGCTACTGAGTAGTTCTTGGATACAAAATTTTATTAGAAAAAGAGTCAATAAATCCTTAGTCGGGCCTGATGAAAATACTCAAATCAACGCTCAAACCTGCATTTGGGGCAAAGCTACTAATACTCAAGGACTATCAGTTGAAGCCAGAATATTTGGCATGGAGGGCTATACCCTTACGGCACTAACTGCGCTCAATATTACGAAAAAAGTATTGGAAGGAAATGTAAAAATTGGCTATCAAACCCCTGCCTCGGCTTATGGACAAGACTTAATTTTGGAGGTTGAAGGAATACGCAGAGAAGATATTTAGGATTAATTCATAACATTAGCAACCATTTAAGGGTTATTAACGTAAAAGCATTGAAGGATTTTATTTTAAAATATCTTACGAAATACATTTGGTGAGTTTATTGGGTTCAACTTATAAGAATCTGATTATCAGCAACATATCTCACACTAAATGAAAATCGCAGTCTTTAATGATAAATCATTTCAATTTCACAATAATAAAAAATAAATAACATTATGAAAAAGATTCAACTCTTTGCCCTTTTTATTGCCCTTGGTGTGGCTTCTGCTTGTAAATCAGAAGAAGCAAATCCAGAACAAACTGTTTCGAGTATATTGGCTCCTGCTGCTGATTTACGTTTAGCCAATGCTACACTTTCAGGAGCTAATGAAGTTCCAGCCGTTACAACAACTGCCAAAGGAACAGCTATTGGAAATTACAGTACAACCAGCAAAATTTTGAATTTAACCGTTACTTATGAAGGTATGACACCTACGGCTTGGCACATTCACAATGCAGCAGCAGGTGTTAATGGTTCGGTAATTTTTAACTTTGGAACAGCATTCTCAACACCTTTCACTTACGTAACACCCCTTGCTTTGGCTGCTGATCAAGAGACTAATTTATTAGCAGGGAATAATTACGTAAATATTCACTCCGCTAAAAATCCTGGTGGTGAGATTCGTGGACAGTTGGCTTTAACGCCAAGTGCGGCACAGGGTTCTGTAACAGGTAAATTTAATAATTCAACCAAAATTTTGACTTTACAAGTTAACTATTTAGGATTAACACCTACCGCTTGGCATATTCATAAGGGAGCTGTGGGAGTGGCTGGTCCAGTAGTCCTTGATTTAGGAAAAACTTTTGGTAGTCCTTTCAATTTCACAACATCGGCTTTGGATGCAACCCAAGAAGCTGATTTAAAATCTGGTTTATATTACGTAAATATTCACTCTGCCGCTGCACCAAATGGTGAGATTCGTGGGCAACTGACGGTTAAATAAGTATTTTTTAATATCAAGTATGAATTAAATAACTGATTATCAAATACTTAAAACATTTTTCATAAATCTGTTTCAACTTTTCATTTTGAATGGAAACTTAATGGATTCTATAAGGGTATTTTTAAAATTTGCGATATATAGCATCACTACATTGACAAAATTTCAAACTTACAGGCTTCAAATCAAACCTTCATCAACGAAAGCAATAAGTTTGCACAGGTTCTATAATAAAAAATCCAGCAAAAATATTTTTTTGCTGGATTTTTTATTGCTTGGTTATTTACAATTCACGAATTTATTATGCTCTAATCATTGCCTTTCCTTACACCAGGACGCTCTTGATTGGCTCCTCCCCTATTCATGTTCCAATCATTGTCACCTTTTCCAATATTACCAGAACGATTGTTAGACGGTCCATCGATACGGTCAAAATTGGTTCTATCACTTCTACTTGCTGCTGGGATCTGTGTGTTTCTATCTCCTCCGTTATTGGGTTGTGAAGTGGGTGGTTCTATTCGATTTCCTTGTGAATATCCTCCATTCCTATCACCACCAATACCAGGTTGTGGAATGGGTTGATTTTGACGATTTCCCTGCGAATAACCTCCATTTCTACTGCCACCATTATTGGATTGATCTTGACGGTTTCCTTGTGAATAATTTCCTCCAACATTGGGTTGTTCAAAATTATTACCCCTTTCTTGGCCATTTCTTTCATTGCTATATCCACCTCTATTTCTATCATTATCTCCTCTATTTGGATAGTTTGGATATTGATTATTATATCCTCTTCGATAGTCTCTGTCTCCTCTTTCATTGCCCCTTGAAAAGCCTCCTCTATTAGCATATACCCTTCTTTCATTACAATATCTTTGGGCAATTCTATTATTATTATTTCTGTACCATCCGTGATAATTAGGACGTGGCACATAACCTACTCTAACACTACCAAAACCTCTCTTATCAAACCTAAAAAAGTCATATCCACCTTGGTAGTACCACTTTGAATACCCTCTTCGGTCATAACCATAAACATCAAAACCATAGAAGTTACGGTCATAATCGGATAATTCTAAGCCAACTCGTCTATTCAGATTTATCACGTCATCCCAAACTTCCTGTTGTTCCCAACCCGTAAAAAATCCATCAGACTGATAAGCATACTCCTTCCGTTCTAAATCTTCCAAACGCCTATAAAGTAAATCAGATTCACGGCGAGTAATAAGCCCACGCTGAGTACCATCGCTGATTCTGACTCTGATATCCCAATGCCAATCGAACTCATTGTCGTAATAATACCTATCGTCATTATACGCATAATCTCGATTATCGTATTGAGCCATTACCGATGAAATAGACGAAATCACAATCATCGCAGCCACCATGTATTTTTTCATGTTTTTTGTGGATTTTTTACTTATATATTCATTAGAACAACAAAACCCATCAAAGTATTATTGATGGGTTTGTTAATCTTTTGTTAAAGTTTATTTTATTCAAAATTTCTCAACTTCTTTTTAGAAATTTCGTAGCTTACGATGGCGGGAATATAAAAAGTAATGTCTGCCACAAACTTGGCAATTATGACTCCCCACGATAAATCTCCTACCCAAATCGGAATATAATACATCAAAGTTGGACGGATAAAAAGTGTATCAAATAGTTCTGCAATGCCAAATTCTACGAATAAGGCTCGTACATTTCTATAGAAAGTCTCAGCGGAATAATATTTTCCAACGGATTCCAACTGCCTGACTGCCAACAATATATCTTCAATCAAGATGGTTCCAAAATAGCTAATATTTCCTATCCACGTACCCACGAGAGCAGTAGTAATTTTGTTTTGGGTAAAATGAAAAGTTATCCATGATGATACAACCGTCAGACTTAACGAAATCACCTCCGCCAAGCCATATCTTTTGAGCCATTCTGTTGTTTTTTGTTTCATGTTATCTTGCAATTTCTACTCCTACTCTCTTTATCTCTTCCATCAGCTCTATCACTGAACTTGCCTCAGTCATTGGGTTG
>JANPIG010001130.1:0-4528 GCA_031424875.1 Cytophagales bacterium | reverse complement strand
TCAGATTCTACTACAACCTTAGAGCCTGATACGTCACAAATGGAGCAAGTTACCAATGCAAATATTGATACCACTAATTTACCAAAAGATACGGTTGCGGTAGCGAAAGTAGATTCTTCTATCTCTGTAAATGTTCCTGCTACAAAAACGATGGGTATTAGTTTGCCAAATGGACAGAAACTTGATTTATCAGAGGGCACGTTTAATTATAAATTTGCTAAGTACTTGACTGATTCATCCGCAAAGGTCAATCAGACTTTTACGTTTGATAATCTTAACTTTGAATCAAATTCGCCTGTTTTAGTAGCAGGTTCCGAAAAAACGGTTCAGGATTTGGCAAAGATTATGACAGCATATCCACGTGTACAAGTGAAATTAACTGGCTATACTGACAATACTGGAGACTCATTACAAAATCGTAAATTATCTGCTAAACGTGCATTGACGGTAAGAAACTTATTGATAGCTAATGGAATTTCAGACATTAGAATTGATTTTGCTGGAAAGGGGTCTTCTAATCCTATAGCAAGTAATGCTAACGAAGCAGGCAAGGCACAGAATCGTAGAATTGAAGTAAAAGTAGTTAAGAAATAATTGTTTTGGTACAAGCTAATTTAATATAGAAGCTGTTTAAACTTTCCGTTTCTGATTGTAACCTCTTGTATTTTTGAAGCTGATATTTTAAATTTTCTTGGAATAGCAGATTCTTAAAGCCTGATTTTCAGTCGAAAGGGAAAGTTTAAACAGTTTCACAAGTAAAAGGTCACCCATTTTTTTAATAAATTCCTACTATTTTTCATTTTTTTTATGAGAAATAGTAGGAATTTATTTTTTTTGGCACGTAAGTTGTATAACAATATATATCAGCAAAACATACCGCCAAGTGTGATGATGATGAGAAACCATTAGTATTAAAGTAAACACTAATTACCTCATATTCAAGGTTTAATCTTATATGATTATTCCATTCATTTTCCCTCTCGGCACGTCATTTCCAGACGACATTTTTCCTGATTTCAAATTTGCATTTAAATTTTTTCATAGATTTTTTATGGGTTAGGGTTATTGAAAAAGTCGTTGGCTATGCTGATGACTTTTTTTGATTTTATCTTACTGACCTTTAAAAGTGGCTTTTCTTTTCTGTAAAAATGCTGTAACACCTTCAACAAAATCAGTTGTCTTGCCTGCAATATCCTGACTCTGGGCCTCTAATTCCAGTATCTCCTCTAAAGTTGAATGATAAGATTGATTCAATACTTTTTTGATTAATCCAATTGCTTGTGTAGCCCCTTGTGCATACATATTAGCAGTTTCTGCTACTGTTTTATCTAAGTCATTTTGAGGAACAACTTTATTTACCAAGCCTAATTCCAAACATTCTTGTGCCTCAATAATTCGGCCTGTTGAAGCTAATTCAAAGGCTTTTTGTGAGCCTAATAATCGTGGTAAAAAATAGGATGACCCAGCATCTATAATCAAACCAATATTAACAAATATTTGCGACATTCGAGCCGTTTCAGAAGCTATAATTACATCACAAGCCAAAGCTAATGAACATCCTGCCCCTGCTGCCACACCATTCAATTTGCAGATAACAGGTTTGGCTAAGTTCCTGATTGACAGAATCATAGGATTGTAATTATTTCGTAGAGAATCTCCCAGACTAGTTACTTTACCTATCGAACTCTTCAAATCTGCCCCCGTTGAAAATGCTTTTTCACCTGCACCCGTTAGTACTACAACACGCACAGACTCGTCTGCTCCAGCTTTTGTAAAAGCCTTCGTAATTTCCTGAAGTAGCTCTGGATTGAGGGCATTATAAACAGATGGACGATTAAGAGTTATCGTGCAAATACCTTCTTGAATTTCATAAATGAGATTTTCGTACATTTCTTTTGATAAATAAGTTAGCCACAAAGTCTCGAAGGCACAATTTTAAACAATATTTTGAGTCCTTGTGTTATGGTGGCAAAATAAGATTAAATAAAATTTCCACTAAAAAGCACGACCACTAAACTCACCACAAGTCCCAAAATGCTGCCCGCAATAACTTGTAGAGGCGTATGAGCATTTAAGTGTAAACGAGCGGATATCAGTAAGCCCATTATTAAAACAACAATTAAGATGGGATAAAATAATTCTGCATTTCCATATTTGATAGCCATCCCAATTAAGGCACCCAAAGTTCCACTAATGCCTACTGCATGAGCAGAAATCTTCCAATAAAGGCTAATAATGGCAACAGCAGCTACTGAAAAGGCGATGCCTGTAATAATTAATGAAATCTCTGGCAATTGTTTGAGTTTCAGGGTATAAAAAGTAGCAATAAAAGTATAAATCATCACTGTGATCAGATAGGGTAAACGTCTATCTTTTAAGGTTTCCATTCGTAAGTCGCCTACATAACCAAACCGATGGAGAGCGTAAATGGTAAAAACTGGTAAGACAAAAGTTTGCAAAAATATTAATATCAAAAGTCCCATTTTCAAGCTCAGCATTCCTACACGGGCAGAATTGTTGAACATTTCAAGGTTTTGAATTGATTCTGGAGCTCCATAGAAAAGGAGAGTAAATATGAGGGTTGGCATCATCAAGGGATGCAACACAGCGGAAAGTATTTGGGCAAGACGGGTATTCAAATTTTGTAATGGGGAATTAAAAATTATATTTTCAAAAGTAATCAGTAATTCTGATAAAATTGATGTATGTTTTTAAGAAGTAATGCTATTAAAAGGTTTTATTTATTTTAAATTTTCAGATAAAATCTTTCATCATTCCCTTTTCCTTAATCACAAAACCTTTTTCAGTTTTACTAATGGTTGCACAATCATACAATGGGTCATGGTCGAAGAAAATAAGCCACTCATTATCAAAGGCTTGTGTTAATAAATCTTGTTTTTCAATCATCGTTTGCAAGGGACGAATGTCATACCCCATCACATAAGGCACAGAAACGTGTGCGTGTGAAGGCATAGTATCGGCGATAAATAAAATTTCTTTATTTTTATACGAAATCTTAGGCATCAACATTTTTTCAGTATGTCCATCTGCTGTTAAAATTTCAATATTTTGAAAAGGTTTTTCTGTAATTTTATCCACAAAAAACAACTGATTAGCTTCTTGAATTGGCAAAATATTTTCTGTAAAAAAGGTTGCCTTCTCTCTTGGATTTGGATTCATGGCTGATTTAAAGTGTTCTGAGTGAGTCCAGTAGCGAGCATTTGGAAAAGTCATTGCAAATTTTGTTCTATCATTATTCCATCGAACGGCCCCTCCGCAATGGTCAAAGTGTAAGTGGCTCAAAATTACATCAGTTACTTCGTTTTCAGAATATCCTTTGGCTCTGATTGATGCAACCAATTCACCAGCACCATGTCGATAATAATAGCTTTGCCATTTGGTATCTTGCTTATCGCCCATACCAGTATCTACTAAGATCAAAGATTTTTCATCTTCAATTAATAGACAACGCATTGCCCATGAACAAAGATTGTTTTCATCAGCAGGAATCATTTTTTGCCAAAAACTTTTAGGAACAACGCCAAACATTGCTCCTCCATCCAACTTAAAATATCCCGCATCAATTACGTTTAACTTCATTTTATCTAATTTTTTTATGAGACAATGAAGATAATCAAAAATGAATAAAATGAAAATAAAAAACATTGACAAACTTCAAACGTTTACTTGTTGTTATATTATCAAAAGCTATAAAGTATGAAAATTGGATTAGTATTATCAGGCGGAGGCGCCAGAGGAATAGCTCATTTAGGAGTTTTAAAGGCTTTATTAGAAAAAGGTATTGAAATCTCTATGGTTTCAGGTTGTAGTGCTGGGTCTATTGTAGGGGCCATGTTTGCAGCGGGATATTCACCAGATCATATTTATGAATTAGTAGTTTCAACGAATACATTACGTGCAATGCGTCCTTCGTGGAGTAGGAGTGGATTACTGCACATGAACCGAGCAGAGGAAGTTTATTTAAAATATATTCCACATAATTCTTTTGAAAGGCTAAAGATTCCTTTGACCGTCAATGCGACAGATTTGTATGCTGGCGAGACCGTTTACTTTTCTAAAGGCGAATTATTGAAACCCGTGATGGCTTCTTGCAGTATTCCAGGTTTGTTTGAGCCTGTGAAATTAGCAGATAGAACGCTCATTGATGGAGGGATTTTAAATAATATGCCCATCGAACCTTTAATAAATAAATGCGATTTTATTATTGGAAGTCATTGTAATCCTTATGGAATTCAGCAGACTTCAAGGTCTTTGACTACCATTTTGACCAAGGCATTATTTTTGGCAATAAACAATAATTCTCAAAGCCGCTTAGCCCAGTGCGATTTATTAATTGAGCCTCCTTCGCTCAAAGTATTCGACCCTGCTGATATTAGGAAAGCGTCTCAGATTTTTAAAGTAGGATATGAATATACGAAAGAGTTGATATTGCCTGAAATACTTCAAAATTATGTTTTACAAACCTAAAAATGCCTTTGATTATAGAATTAAGGCATATTACATTTTG
>JANPIG010001129.1:0-2955 GCA_031424875.1 Cytophagales bacterium | reverse complement strand
ACATAACAGTTTGTAAACGTCTGGCTCCAATATTTTCTACTTCCGAATTGACGGCAAAAGCAATTCTGGCAACCTCCGCCAACGAATCATCGCTAAAGCTCAACTCAACCCCTTCAGAGGCAAATAAGGCTTCATATTGTCTGGTTAATGCCCCTTTTGGTTCTTTCAAAATTCTAAAAAAATCTTCTTCTTTAAGGCTTTGAAGTTCTACACGAATGGGGAAACGCCCTTGTAATTCAGGAATCAAATCGCTCGGTTTTGATACGTGAAAGGCACCTGCTGCAATGAATAAAACGTGGTCAGTATTGATTACACCATATTTTGTATTGACCGTCGAGCCTTCCACAATAGGTAATAAATCACGCTGAACACCTTCACGGCTAACATCTGCCCCAGAACTTCCATTAGCTCTTGAATTGGCAATTTTATCAATTTCATCAATAAAAATAATGCCTAAATTTTCTGCTTTTCTGATTGCTTCCTCTTTTACTTCATCCATGTCTATCAGTTTGGCAGACTCTTCTTCCAACATCACTTTACGAGCATCTGCAATGGTCATTTTGCGTTTTTTATCACGCTTGGGCAACATTCCACCAATCATTTCCTGAATATTCATCATCGCCATTTCGTCCATAGGTCCGCCCATAATCCCTACACTTGGCGAATTATGTGATCGAATTTCTACATCAATTTTTCGATTCTCTAATTCACCTCTACGCAATTTTTCTCTGAATAATTCACGTGTTTTATGATTCAATTCTTCGTCTGTCTCGGGTATTTCAGGAGTAGATTCAGTCTTATCACCCTTCTTTTTCTTGGGTGTTTTTCCTATGGCAGGTACCAATGCTTCAACGATTAATTCTTCTACTGCCTCCATTGCTTTTTCTCTAACTGCCTCTTTACGAGACACTTGTACCAAATGAACCGATGATTCTACCAAGTCACGTACCATCGATTCAACATCACGACCCACATAGCCGACCTCTGTAAACTTAGAGGCTTCTACTTTAGTAAAGGGGGCATCTGCTAATTTAGCTAAGCGACGAGCAATTTCAGTTTTTCCCACACCTGTAGAACCAATCATCAAAATGTTATTGGGTGTAATTTCCTTTTGCATTTCTTCGGAGGCATTCATACGTCTCCATCTATTGCGAAGGGCAATTGCCACATTTTTTTTAGCTTCATGTTGACCGATAATATGCTTATCAAGTTCAGCAACAATCTGTTTTGGGGTTAAGGTATCTAAGTTTATTGACATATTTTGTTAGCTATCGGCTTTTGGCTGTTTGCTATCAGCATTTTTAATTATTATTTCCTATTTTATATTAATTAGAAGATGTTTAAAACTTTTACTTGGCTTGTTTGGGAATGACAAAATATCCTTTAGGAAATCCTTAATTTCTTGACTGTGGGTGCTTGTCAGATACAAAAAAAGTAACCGCAGCGGCCGCTGCAAAAGAAAATCAAGAAATCCCTCAACTCACCTACGGCTCAATCAGCGAGATTTCGCAAAGAGCTTACAGTTTATTTCGTAAATCACCCATTTTTTTAAATATTTATAAAATTTAAACGGCTTATTAGTTCTAATTTATCTTCATTTTTTTGCAAATTTACTTAATAAATTTTCCCAAATCACAAACTAAGCCAAAACTGTTTAAATTTCCTGCGGTATTGTAGCCTGCATAAGAGTAAGAAAAATTTAAGAATTTTGTTTTTAATAAAAATCCTACAGAAAAACCAGAAAAACCACTAATATTTTGCTGACTTAATTCTTTATTTCTGAGATGATTATAACCTGCTAAAATATTAAAATTTCTACTCAATAATAATTCCGTTCCAATCACAAAATGCCGGGCTATGTTATCTGCCGCATTTATTTTGTTTTCGATGACATTGCCACTCAAATCTTTCCTAATAACGTTTTTGTCTAAATAACTGATGTCATATTTGTACAAATGATGAGCTGTAATAGAGAAACGTACAGGCATATACTGCGGTTTAAAAGTTATACCCATTAATACATCAAGCGGTAAGTTGGTGTTATTAAAAGGCGTAAAATTCTTTAATTGAAAACCTACATTTTTCACAGCAATTGCATAACTTAAATCCTGTTTTGGATGCTTGAAAATCCCTCCAAAATCCATTAAAAATGCAGAAGCAGTATAATTTTCTATTACAGAATTGACAAATTTGAGATTTGCCCCAAAAGTAATATTTCCCTGCTTCTGAGCATATGATAAGGTAAGTGCAATATCATTTACTGAAAATTTTCCTAAAATATTCCCAGCTGGGTCGGTCAATTGAAAATCTCCATAGCTCAGATATTGCCCTGCCAAGCCAAAAGTATTTTTTTGGATGGTTTTTGCATAAGCTATTGAAGAATATTTTGCTCCTGAAAAATAAGGTATATAATTAATTGCCAGCAAATTATTTTCTGAGGAATCCAATAGCGCAGGATTTTGTAAGAACCCATTAGGATCTCTATCAGTTTTAGAAATATTCACACCCCCTAATCCTGTAACTACAGGATTAGAGGGGATTTTTAAAAATGTAAAACTGTCATTTCCAGCTACTTGTGCCATAGTAGTAAAAGCAGTTAGCAAGAAAAAAAGAGTATTTAATATTTTAGTCATCAGAATTTAAATATACGCCATGCAGTTTCCTGCGTTTATAATTAAAATAGCACATTCAGTTGAGTTAATTAGTCATTTATCTACCTTTGTAGTAAAATTATTCCCCAACCACAGATTATTTTAGTTATACAATTTAATAGCTAATCAACTAAAATTTACTAATTCTTGCTAATTATTAATCGATTTTTTGCTCAGTATAATTTGAATTGTTGCCTTTATTTGTTTTCCTACAAATAGTCTATAACCTTTTATTAAAATGAAATTTCCTAAGCTTGCTCTGCATGCCTTAGAATGTTATTGCTTTGTCTTTTTTGAAAATTTT
>JANPIG010001128.1:0-4973 GCA_031424875.1 Cytophagales bacterium | reverse complement strand
CCTATACTGTGGTTCAAGAAGATGAGAAAGGCAAAAAGTCTTCTGTGATTGAATATGCTCACTTTTTGCCTGAAAATCTGAACATTACAGGTACCCTTACACCCGAGAAAAGATACCGAGGGATTTATGTGGTTATGCTTTATAATGCACGGCTACATATACAAGGGTTTTTCAAGAAACCGAACGTAGAATTGTTCAAAATCCCTCAAGAAAGATTCATGTTTTCAGAGGCTTTTATCTCTTTTGGCATAAGCGATATGAAGGGAATTAAAGAGGCTATTCACTTGAAAATCAACGGTAAAGACTTGGAAATGAACCCTGGTATTGAGTCGAATGATTTATTTGCTTCTGGCGTAAGTTCGCCCATTAATTTGGCAGATGAAATCATCAATTTTGATGTTCAAATTAACTTGAATGGGAGCAAAAGAATTGACTTTTTGCCTTTCGGAAAGTCCACAAAAGTAATTATTGAATCACCCTGGGGGACTCCCAGTTTTGTAGGGTCTTCTCTTCCCGATGAACGCCAAGTTACGGAAAAGGGATTTAAAGCAGTTTGGAATGAATTGCATCTCAATAGAAACTATCCACAACAAGGAACGGGTAAATTTATCGGTCTGGCTTCCAATAATTCTGAAAATTTTGACCTGAATCGTGCCGTTGTTTCTTCCCCAGATGGTACACAACCTGCAAAATTAACCGGAGAATTAGAGAGTTCATTTGGGGTAAAATTGCTTCTACCTGTGGATGAATATCAAAAAACGATGCGCTCCACGAAATATAATTTGATGTTTATTGTCATCACTTTTATTGCGTTTTTCTTTGTAGAAATTCTCAATAGAAAGCGTTTACATCCAATCCAATACCTTTTGGTTGGCTTTGCAATCTGCCTTTTTTATGTACTATTATTGGCAATTTCTGAACATCTATCTTTCAATGGGGCTTACGTGATTGGTTGCATCACCATTTTGGCACTAATTGTTTTTTATACACAAAGTGTTTTTAATAATAGTCGTATCACCCTGATTTTCAATGGAATACTTGCTCTGCTCTATGGATTTTTCTATTCATTATTACAGTTAGAGGACTATTCTTTATTATTGGGAAGTGCGGGGCTGTTAATCATTTTGGCAGTGGTAATGTACTTGACTCGCAATATAGATTGGTATCGGGCTTATGGGAATGTGGAGGCTAAGAGTGAATAATTAATTAGGCTGTTTAATAAGTTATTACAACTTCCCGAAAGTTTTTTTTACTTTCGAGAAGTTCTGCAAATTAACTTCCCGAAAGTAAAAAGAACTTTCGGGAAGTTCGTGCCAAATAAATTTTAATCTACGGACAAGGCTGTCGAATCGTCGAACCGTCGAGTCGTCGAACCGTCCGTATTACATATATGAAAATCTTAAATATCCCCGTGAATCGTTTTAGAATACTTTTTATTTTAGGCTTAATGTCGGCTTCGGCGGTTGGGCTGTTTGTCTTGAAAACCGTTTTGACTCACAACTTTGCTTTGTGGGGCATCAACTGGAATTTATTTTTGGCTTGGATGCCCGTTTTTATCGTGCTTTGGCTTGAAAAAAAGGTCAAAATTAAGGCTTTACTACCTTGGGAAATATTAAGTATCAGTTTAGTTTGGCTATTATTTTTTCCAAACGCCCCCTACATTATTACTGATTTAGTCCATTTGCAATCGCTTTCGGGGAATACTTATTGGCATTATCAAATTATGATTTTCGATTATGCCTTTGTCAGTTTAGCATGTGGATTATTGTCATTATATTGGATTCAGAAGATTTGGAAGCAGGTTTTTTCTTTAACGTGGAGTAATATTTTCACTTTGGGATCAATTTGTTTATCGGGTTTTGGTATATTTTTGGGAAGAGAAGCACGCTTCAATTCGTGGGATTTTTTCTTTCATCCCTTCATTTTACTAAAATTCATGCTACATTCGCTCAAAAACCCCACGGCAATTTTGATGACCTTTGAGTTTTCAATCTTTATCGGATTGGCGTATTGGATGTTTTATGGATTGATAAATTTGAGAGAGGAGTGAGTTGTATTTGCTTGTGATTGTACACAAAATCATATATTTGTATAAATTTGAAATATACAAGACAAAAATTAATGGCAAAAGATAAAATTCACGATTTGGTCAAATAAGTTTTAATCAATGATGGCTGGATAATAACCCACGACCCCTATATTATTGAAACAAAAGATGTTGAATATGAAGTTGACTTAGCTGCGGAGAAGATTTTAGCAGCTGAGAAAGAAGGTAAAAAAAATGCCGTTGAGGTCAAAAGCTTTATTGCAACATCTTTTGTTTATGAATTTCATAGAATATTAGGGCAAATGTTGAATTATTCTTTGGGCATAGAAGAGTTTGAGCCAGATAGAGAATTGTTTTTGGCTGTTCCTCAAAGAATTCACGAAGAATATTTCTCTTTATCTTTCGTTCAAAAGGCAGTCAAACGCTTTAAAATTAGACTTTTAATTTTTGATGATGAAATTCAAAATGTAATCAAATGGAAGATAAAATAACAAAATATCAAAATATCTTAATTGATTTTTTGAAGACACAAGCCTCATACCGAGTTGCGAATACCCAATTAGAAAATCAACTGGTTATTGATAAAGAAAATCATCATTATCAACTACTTAGGATTGGTTTTCGAGACAACCGTTTTGTACAGGCTTGTCCATTTCATTTTGATATTAAAAATGGAAAAATATGGATTCAACAAAATAGAACGGATATTGAAGTAGGAGAGATTTTCCAATCAAAAGGAGTTCCTGCATCTGATATTGTAATTGGATTCCTTGCTGAAAAATACAGGGCGTTATCAGATTATGCCGTTTCTTAAAAAATATGCTCAACCCAAACAAATTCATAAAAAGCGTCCCACACGCATTCAGAGGCATAATTTCCTTAATTAGAAATGATAATAATTTCCGTATTCATTTATTAGCGGTTGTTGTGGTAGTAATTGTGGGTTTGTGGATAGAATTTACTGAAACCGAATGGTTGGCGGTAATTATTACGATGGGAATTGTTTTAGCGTTGGAAGCCATGAATACAGCCGTTGAAACCATAATAGATTTAGTTTCGCCAGAATATCACGATTTAGCTAAAAAGACAAAAGATGTTGCCGCTGGTGCAGTTTTATTATTCGTTTTTGCGGCTGTGGCAGTGGCAGGAATAATTCTATGGAATCATTTTATGTAGCATATTAATGTTTAGGTAAGTTTATATTCAAAAAACAGACCACAGATTTCACGATTTTGTCGGATGTACACTGATTTCATTTAATTTTTGTCAGTGTATATCCGTCAAATCAGTACAATTAGTGGTCTATTTAGTTTTCGTTAAGGTGTTATTTCTGCTTCACCAAGTCCTCCAATAACTCAATCCAAAGCGGCGAATTATTTAAACTTTCCACTAATTGCCAATGCTTACCGCCAAATTCTTCAAACATTTCACGGTATTCTTCGCCAACTTCAATAGTAGTTTCTAAACAGTCCGAAACGAAGGCCGGGGAGAAAGCTAATACTTTTTTCTTACCCTCTTTCGCCAACTCTTTTACTACATCATCTGTGTATGGTTTTATCCACGGATCTCTGCCCAAACGTGATTGAAATGATGTAGTGTAGGTTCCCTCTTGCAAGCCTAACTCTTTGACCATCAGTCGAGTAGTGGCAAAGCATTGAGCTCTGTAACAATACTGATTCATGGGTTGCAACGTATCGCAACATGAACCAAATTTACAGGTTTCACCCGTACAATCACCCTTCCGCATCTGTCTTTCGGGTAAGCCGTGATAGCTAAAAACGAAGTGGTCAAAATCTTCCGAAGCCATATATTTACGAGCGGTTGCGGTGAAATGCTCAATAAATTTTGGGTGGTCAAAAAAAGTATTGGTAAATCTAATTTCTGGAATAATTTGCCAATCCGATACTATTTTCATGACCTTATCCATTACCGATCCCGTACTTGCGGAGGCGTATTGTGGGAAAAAAGGTACTACAATTATCTTATGAAAACCAGACGTTCTGAACTCTTCCAAAGCCGAATCTAAACTTGGACTTTGATAACGCATTGCCAATTTTACTACATAATCGCTTCCTAATTTTTCTTGTAACATTTGTTCGGCATCTACCCCGTAAAATTTCAAGGGAGAACCTCTTTCTTCCCACAATTCACCATAGATTTTAGCAGATTTAGGAGCCCTAAAAGGTGCAATAATTAAGTTAACTAATGCCCAACGAAACACGGCAGGAATATCCAGCACTCGTCCATCCATCAAAAATTCACGGAGATATTTACGGACATCGGGCGTTTCGGGAGAATCAGGCGTACCTAAATTTACAATTAAAACCCCTGTTTTGAAGTGAGTGGTAGTGCTATTCTCTGATAAAATGTTTGTTGCGGTCTGTTGCATTTTTATTGGATAATTTTAAATCTTTATATTGAAAACTGCTGTGTGGATCAAAATGTTTGTCGCATGGTAATCTTTCCCTTAAACCTTACAAACAAATTAGACACTGCTTCATGGGAAAGATTCGGGCTGTGTAAGTCCTGTGCTACGGGTTACAAAATTAGTATGCAGTTTTTAGATAATTGCTCGATTTATAAAATTTAAAGTCAAAATTTCGTTTAGTATAGAAAGTTGTTATTGGAGTTTTTAGTTTTAGTTTTTAGAAAAAATAATGATTTAAATTTTGCGTAAATAGCTATTTGTCAGTTTATTATAATAAATTTTCAAATTTTAAAATTTTCAAATTTAGTATTACCCTACTTAATTTGTAAATTTGTAGTGTATAAAGCATTTTAAAAAACGAGTTATGAATTTATTTGGAGAATTAAAGGAATTATTAGTCGGTGAAGTCGCCATCAAAGCCGCAGCTATTATCGGAGAGAAGGAAGATAAAGTTAAAACCGCCATTGAGGGATTGATTCCAACGGTTGTGGGTGGTTT
>JANPIG010001127.1:0-6889 GCA_031424875.1 Cytophagales bacterium | reverse complement strand
AAGAAACCTCACCAAACTGGTTTCATATTGCAAGAGAATACACAGAAAAATTCTTGCATCAGCAACAAATAAGAGATGCAGTTGGAAAGCCAGGTATCATGACAAAAGAGTTATATTATCCGTTTATTGATATACTTATGGTGGCTTTTCCTTATACTTTTAGAGACGTATCGGCTGAAGTAGGAACCATTGTATCGCTTGAAATAACAACTGAAATTGGTGGAATTTGGAATATTGTGAAAACAAACAATGCTTGGGTATTGGATAAAAGTGTAAATTGTAATTCTCAGGCTCAAATAACTATCGACCCTGATATAGCATGGAAATTATTTTCAAAAAGTTGGAAGCCTGAACAGGTAATTGATAAAATTAAAATTATAGGAAATGTAACTTTGGCTCGGCAAGTATTAAATATAGTTGCAGTAATGGCGTAATAAAAAAGACAAATGCACATCGAAGTTTGTCAAAAGCACAGCAGAAGCCTTAAATCCGATTATGAAATGACCACTACAAATACTATTCGTTTAAAATCTGCCGACGTATATCGGGGCTTTGTGATGCTTTTGATGATGGCTGAAGTGCTTAATTTTCAGTCTGTTCATGAGGCGTTACCTGAAAGCACTTTTTGGCATTTCATGGCTTTTAATCAAGACCATGTAGCATGGATTGGTTGCACGCTTCATGATTTAATTCAGCCTTCATTTACCTTTTTAGTGGGCGTAGTTTTGCCCTATTCTATTGCCAGTCGCATTGCCAAAGGAGAAAATTCTGCCCAGATGATTCGTCATGCTTTTTGGCGTTCTTTTCTATTGATTTTCTTGGGAATATTCCTTCGCTCGCAGGGGCATACACAGACCAATTATACTTTTGAGGATACGCTCACACAGATAGGTTTAGGCTATGGCTTCTTGTTTTTATTAGGTTTTTGTTCTCAAAAACTACAGGCTATTGCTCTGGTTATCATATTGTTAGGCTATTGGGCAGCTTTTGCTTTATATCCTTTGCCATCGTC
Source organism: Cytophagales bacterium (assembly GCA_031424875.1). Classification (GTDB taxonomy): domain Bacteria; phylum Bacteroidota; class Bacteroidia; order Cytophagales; family Spirosomataceae; genus Arcicella. Next base: position 5,877 of record JANPIG010001127.1, on the reverse strand, counting down.
TGATTTTAATTATGAGTTTGTGGATGTCGATAAAAACTGGGAACACCTAATGAGTGGTTTCATGGCTCATTGGAATAAAAACTCCAACTTGGCTTGGGCGTTTGACACTTGGTTTTTGAACTTGTTCCCACGAGAAAGTCTCTTTTTGGATAATGGTGGTGGGTATGCGACGCTGAGTTTTATTCCTACACTCGGCACTATGATTTTAGGGCTTTTTGCAGGTAATATTTTACATTCAGAAAAAACGAATGTTGAGAAATTAAAACTATTCTTGACATACGGAATTGGAGGGATAATTTTGGGATTATTCTTAAATTATGCAGGAATTTGCCCCAACGTAAAACGCATCTGGACACCCACGTGGGTAATTTTTAGCGGGGGAATGTGTTACCTATTATTAGCATTTTTTTACTGGACAATCGACGTTTTGCAAAAAGGAAAATATGTCCATTGGCTGATGGTCATAGGCATGAATTCGATTGCTGCTTACGTGATGGCACACACCGTAGATAGCTATATTTCAAAGCAATTATTTACGCATTTTGGTAAGGAATATAATACTATTTTAGGATTGCCTTACAAAACCTTAATTCATGGTGGATTAATATTATTCTTTGAATGGTTGATACTGAATTGGATGTATAAAAAGAAAATTTTTATAAAGATTTAAATGTAATTCGTAAATAATCTCAATACGCTTCATACCAATAAAAATGCTGTTGGATAATATTTTGTTTTTCTTGTTTTAAGTATTCCAGAAATGCGGAGGCAACGGGCGATAAGTTTTTATTTTGTAGCCAAATCAAATTCCAAACGGATTTTATAGGAAACCCTTTCACGGGAATTATTTGAAGTTCGTGATTATTTAATTCGTTTTTTATACCTATCAATGGCATAATTGAATAGCCTAACCCCGCCACCACGGCTTGTTTTACGGCTTCGTTGGAGGTTAATTCCATCTTCTTTTTTACGGGTAAATTATTGGCTTTGATAAATTTCTCCATCACATAACGAGTCCCCGAACCCTGTTCACGATAAATGAGAGGTATTTTTTCAAAAATCGAATTATTATAAGATTTCTTTCTATATTTCTCTTCCATATTTCCTACCAAAAATAATTTGTTTTGAATAAGCTCTAAAGTATTCAAACTCAAATTTTCTGGAATTACAGAAACCAAGGAAAAGTCCACTTCATTTTTTTCCAAACTCTCAACCACTTTGGCTTTATTGGTTACATCCAACAGCAATTCCACCTCTGGGTTTTGCTTTAAAAATGACGATAGAAAAAAAGGGATTACATATTTACCTGTTGAAACCGATGAAATCTTCAATTTTCCTGCTAATTGCCCTTTAAAAGCAGATATTTTATAATTGATAGCATACACTTCTTCCAAAATCTTTTCAGCAGCCATGGCAATTTCCTTTCCAAAATCTGTAATAAAAATCCGTTGGTTAATGACTTCGGTCAAGGGAATATCAAATTGCTGTTGAAAGTTTTTTAACTGAATTGAAACCGCTGGTTGGGTTAAATGAAGTTCTTCCGAAGCCTTAGTAATGCTTTGGGTTTGGGTAACTTTCAGGAGAATATTGAGTTGACTGAGCGTGAAGTTCATAAATTTATTTTATGGTTGTTATATCAAAGTTAAATAAATATTTATAAACTTCAATGCCCAATTTTGCATTGTAATATTTTCAAACATAAAACCAAATAATGGACTTTCAAATTTTGATTTCAAATTTAACTAATCCTACTTTATTATTTTTCTTACTCGGCATCATTGCTACCACCGTAAAAAGTGATTTAGAGATACCAGAATCTTCCAGCAAATTTATTTCCTTGTATTTACTTTTTGCCATTGGTTTCAAAGGCGGACAAGAATTAGCTCACAGTCACTTTACTAGCGAGATATTTTATTCTATCATTATGGGGCTTTTAATTGCTTCTCTCATTCCCATTTATACTTTTTTTATCCTAAAACGAAGAGTCAGTGTTAGCGATGCAGGGGCAGTAGCGGCAACGTATGGGTCGGTGAGTGCGGTTACGTTTGTATCAGCGGTTTCATTTTTGGAAGCTCAGCAAATAGCTTTTGGCGGACACATGGTAGCGGTGATGGCTCTAATGGAATCGCCTGCCATTATTGTGGGCGTTATTTTGATGATGCAGTACGACAAAGAAGCTAAAACTAATGGAAGCGTAAAGAATATTCTCCAACATTCATTTACTAATGGAAGTGTATTATTGATTTTTGGAAGTTTGATTATTGGTTTCATTGCCGACACCAAACAGGCCGAAGGAATAAAGCCATTCACGACTGATATTTTCAAAGGATTTTTGGCTTTGTTTCTCTTGGAAATGGGAATTGTTACAGCAAAAAGGTTTTCTTCCTTCCGAAAATACGGACTTTTTCTATCGGTATTTGCCATTATAATTCCTGCCATCAACGGTTGTATTGTGGCATTTGCCAGTAGTTTAGTTACTGAAAACGTTGGCAATAGATTCATTTTCGCCATTCTTGCTGCCAGTGCCTCGTATATTGCCGTGCCAGCTGCCATGCGTTTAGCAGCACCAAAAGCCGACCCAGGGCTCTATATCCCTATGGCCTTAGGAGTAACTTTTCCTTTCAATATCACAATAGGAATGCCCATTTATTTTTTGATTGTGAATAATTTTTAATATTATACCATACAAGAACACGGATTGGTAGATTTACACAGAATTTATTTATCATAATCAGTATAAATCCGCCCAATCCGTGTCATCGTAGGTCTAATTTGATGTAAAATAAAAATCAATGTGATTTCATTAATTCAACAATATCAACTTTTTCTGGAGGTGTTTCAAAATCATAGTGATAAATGTTTTCAATTTTATCGGTTTCTCCTGGTGCAATTTCGATAATAGATTTCATTAATCCTGTTTGTAAATCTAAAACCCAGCCATGCAACTGTGGGTAATTTTCACCTTTTGCCCACGCCTTTTGTACGATGGTAGTTTTGGCTAAATTATAAACTTGTTCTACTACATTGAGTTCTACCAATTTATCAAATTTTTTTGCCTCATCTGTGATTTCGTTTAATTCGGAATAGTGTTTTACGTAAACATCTTTTATATTCCGTAACCACTTATTAATCAGACCTAAATCTTTGTTGGTCATGGCTGCCTTTACACCTCCACATTGATAATGACCTACCACTAAAATATGTTTTACCTTCAAAACTTCAACGGCATATTGAAGCACCGATAGCATATTCATATCGGTGTGTACCACCAAATTTGCTACATTTCGATGTACGAAAATTTCACCTGGTTGCGTTCCCGTTACTTGGTCGGCTGGTACACGGCTATCCGCACAGCCAATCCAAAGGAATTCAGGAGTTTGAGTTTTAGATAAGTTTTCAAAATATTCAGGATCTACCTGTAATTTTTGAGCTGCCCAATTTTTGTTAGCTAACAATAGCTTTTGATACGATTCCATTGCTTTTGCGATAGTTTAGTTTTCTGTGAGTAATTCCGTTTAATTCTACTTTTATATTCTTATTTTTTGCTGATTGAGCAAAATCTTCAATTGTCATATAAATATCGTAATCAATAAAATCTATAGAAGAGCCATCAATATAGACGGATTCATTTTCTTTTACTGAGGTAAATATTTTGACTAATGCCGCCCGATTATAGAAGAATACATCTTTATTAAATTTGATAAGGACATTTTTGCCTTCTTTGAAATAGGAAATGGACGATTTAAAGTTATTATAAATTACATAACCCAACCCAACTACTAACCCAATACCTATTCCTTTCAATAAATCTGTAAAAACAATGGCAATAACCGTAATCAAAAATGGAATAAACTGATCTTGTCCATCTTTATAAATTTCTTTGAAAACGGATGGTTTTGCCAATTTATATCCAACTAAAATCAGCACGGCTGCCAAAGCAGATAATGGAATTTTATTTAAAATATTTGGTAAAAAAGCCACACAAACCAATAACAGAATACCATGGAAAATGGTTGACATTTTGGATTTTGCACCAGCGCCAATATTGGCTGATGTTCGAACTACTACTTGCGTAACGGGAATACCCCCTATTAAACCCGATACAATATTGCCAACTCCCTGTGCTAATAATTCTCGATTGGAAGGAGTACGTCTTTTCTGAGGGTCGAGTTTGTCGGTAGCATCCACGCAAAGAAGGGTTTCCAAGCTGGCAATTATTGCTAAGACTAAAGCTGTTTTCCAAACAATAGGATTGCTTAGTCCTTTCCAGTCTGGGAAGGTGAAAAAACCTAAAAAGTCGCCTAAAGAGTTACTAACAGGTAATCTAACTAAATGTTCTTCTTGCAATTTTGAATCAGCAGGCAAATATTCGTTAATAATTATTCCTACAATTACACAAATCAATGACGCAGGAATCATACTTAAAAATTTCACCTTTTTGATATATTTTTGTTCCCACAATATCAAAATTGATAAACAAATAATACCTATAAAAAAGGCACTAAAATTGATAAAGTCGAATACTTTTAGCAATTCAGTGAACGTATTCTCGCCATCGGGTTGAAAGAAACTGAAATCACCTTCATAGTCTTTGTCGATACCGAAAGCATGTGAAAATTGTTTAAGCATAATAATAATTCCGATGGCTGCCAACATTCCTTTAATAACTGATGAAGGAAAGTAAAACGCAATCTTACCTGCTCCTATATACGACAGGATAACTTGGAATATACCTGCCAGTACTACGGAAACCAAGAATAAATCAAAACGTTGTCCTAAATCTTGAATCGCAACCAAAACAATAAGTGTAAGCCCTGCTGCTGGGCCACTTACGCCAAGCGCAGAACCAGATATTGCCCCTACAATAATGCCACCTATAATTCCTGCAATAACTCCCGCAAAAAGTGGAGCACCCGAAGCTAAAGAAATGCCCAAACATAATGGCAATGCCACTAAAAATACGACTAAACCTGCCATCAGGTCTTTGCCGAGAAGATTATTTAATTTTTCTTTCATGGGAAGATTATGTGAATATTAGAAATACTGAAAAGCTAAAATTCACGATAAGAAAAGATAAATGATAATGCAATATTACCATTAAAATTATTGATTACTTAGTATTTTAAAATAATGAAAAATAAACTTCTGGGGGAGGATTGACAATGGAGTAAACTATCTGGACGTAGTAATTTTGAGAATGATTTGGAGTAAGAGAAAGTTCCGAAGCAAAAAAGATTGCCCGAAAGAGAAAGTGAAGGTCAGTATGAAAAAATTTGTCTAAATCAATATCTTTTTCAAAATCATTCGATTCAGAATTGTCAAAATCTGTAAGTTCTTGAACACATTCAATATTATCAAAACACAGTTTTACTAACCCATCAATCGTTGAGAATGTGAAAGCAAAAAAGATGAATAATATAGTAATTTGACGTAACAAGAGAACAGATTTGTGTTGGTTATTAATCTATAACTAAACGCAAAACTATAAAAAAAAATTCGTAACAACACAGGAAGGATAAAAATGTTATTTTTTTAGGGAAGCCAAAGGCAAAACAGTATCTAATTTAATATTTACTTAAGTACGAGTAGCAAGTTAAGTGTATTTCTATAAACTCTAATTGCTAATCGAAACATTGCGCCAGAGAATTTAACGCCAGCCACCCCCCAAAGCTCTATAAATATTCACTTCGGCGTTTAGCTGTTTTTTCTTAATTTCCATTAAATCCATTTTTGCTTCGAGGGCTTCTCGTTGTGTAAGCAAAACTTCGTTGTAATCGGCTCGGGCTGTTTTAAAAAGGTCGTTAGATATTCCGATAGAATTACTCAAAATATCTACTTGATTTAACTTTGTTTTATAGCTTTCAGTATAATTTTCAT
>JANPIG010001126.1:0-3511 GCA_031424875.1 Cytophagales bacterium | reverse complement strand
CTCTACGGTTGTTTTTCCATTCGCTATAATCGGCTACGTCGGCAATCATTGCCCACAAAATTGGGATGGTTACACCGTAAAAGAAGCCGTGTAGGATTTGGGTGATAAATACGATTCCAATTTCTTCTTGTGAATAAAAATTGAACATTAATAAGCAAACCGCAGAAAGAAATAAGAAAATGGCAAATACGTTGCGTTTACCAAATTTATCTGCCAAAGGTTTAGAAAATAATATGCCTATAATGTTGAAAATAATACCACAGGCATTAAATAAACTGTTGGCGGAAGTGGGGGCATCCTTGGGCCATTGAAATTCTCCTAAACCATTGCTGGTGATTGTTGTATTCAATCCTACAATGAAATTATTGAAGCCAATATTTTCTAAGAATGTTGCCTGAGCGTTTTCGTTCAAGTAATATTTGAAATAATAAATATACATTCCACCTTTCAGGGCTAAGGTTATAAACACCAAAATTGTCAGAATTAACATAATTACCCAAGGTTTATTTTTAGATAAATCTTTTAAATCTTGGCTGATGGGTGTTTTGTCGGTATTGGCAGGTATAATACGCTCACGAGTAGTTAAGAATGTGATAATGAGGCAGAAGACCCCCACAATGGCAAAAATAAACATTACTTTTTCAAAGCCTTTAGCTTCGTCTCCGTGTCCCATTGATAGTGCCAAGGGACGTAACAGTGACTGAATGATAAACTGAGCAACCATCACCGCCACAAATCGATAAGAAGACAAACTGTTACGTTCTTTCATATCGCCCGTGATTACTCCACTTAGAGCGGAGTAAGGGAGGTTGTTGGCAGAATAAAGGATTACCAATAAGAAATAAGTAACTAAGGCGTAAACTAATTTGCCATTTTCATCAAAATTTGGGGTTGAAAACGCCAAGAGTGAAATAACCCCAAAAGGTACTGAAGTCCACAAAATCCAAGGGCGAAATTTGCCCCAACGAGTCTTGGTACGGTCGGCAATGATGCCCATGAAGACGTTGAAAAATGCTCCGAAGAAACCACCTACAAATATGACAACACTCGCTTTGTCGGCAGGGATTTTATAGACATTCGTATAGAAAAATGCCAAAAAAGTAACGAGTGTTTGGAAGATTAAGTTAGCCGCAAGGTCGCCCAAGCTGTACCCAACTTTCTCAATGATAGATAATTTTTGAGAGTGGTTATTCATAATTTAATTTATTTTTTGGATTGATTAATTCAACGGGTAGAATCGCAGTGGCGAAGCGTCCCATTGCTACAAAATCGTTCGAGGCTATGGCTCTTTTGAGTTCTCGAAAATTTATGTATAAGTCTTGTCTTCATAAGGGTGACCTCATTCTCTTAAATTATTCACTGCTTCACTGCTATCACTTTTTCAAAAGCCAATTTTGGCTTGAAATTTCTATCAAAAAGCAAAGGATAGTTAGTTCTTCCTTTTATGGGCCATCCGTTTAACCAAGATTGTCCATCATGAACCCCCCAAAAAGTAACTCTGCTGATTTTGTCTTGATGTTTAATAAATAATTTGAAAAGGTCTTCATAATTCTTAGCCAATTTCACTTGCATAGAATCAGGCAAACCTTTTGCATAAGGATTCATATAGGGGCTTCCTTCAAAATTTTGGCTTACTTCCGCCCCTTTCAAATCCCATGGATTGGGCAATGCTGTAAGGTCTAATTCAGTAAACATTACCTTCAAGCCCAAGGCTGAAAATTCTATAATAGCATCTTCAATGTCTTTTAAAGGTAGCCCTGCGATATTCCAATGCCCTTGAATGCCTACACCGTCTATCCGTGTGCCACTGGCTTGAATTTTTTTGAGTAAAGCAATAGCTCCAGCACGTTTTTTGGGTTGTTCGATGTTATAATCGTTATAATAAAGTTCGGTATTTGGAGCGGCTTTTGCAGCTAATTGAAATGCTTTTACTAAAAAATCTTCTCCCAATTTATTAAAAAAAATAGATTTGCGTAAAGTACCATCTTCCTCAAGGGCCTCGTTCACCACATCCCAACCGTTTACTTTACCTGCATATCTTCCTGCAACAGTATTTATGTGATTAGTCATAAATAAAAGAAGGGAATCTTTACTTTGAATTTTGCTGACAAAAGGAGCTAACTGGCTGTGCCACAATAAAGTATGTCCCACAATGAACATATTATGCTTCTTGCCGTAAGTCACATATTTATCTGCCATGTCAAAATTATACCTGTTCCATTCGGGATGAATAATTCCGCATTTCATAATGTTTTCGGGGGTGATTGAGTTAAATTGTTGAGGAAGTAGAACAGCCGAACCTTTATCTCTTTCCTCAATTTGTACATTATTTATAGCAGCACCAATGAAGAAATCTTTTTTGAAAATGTCTTTGAGGGAAGCGGGCTTAACTGTTTTTTTTTGGCTATAACTGCAAGCGGATGCAGAAAATATGGCGAAAGTAATTGCCAAAAAAATAGATTTTTGATTGGTCATGTTATTCTTTAGAAATATGTATTTGAATGAATTTTTGTAAACTGAAATTCAAAAATACATATTATTTCTACAAATATGTATAGACAGAGTAATATATTTTATAGAACAGTATAGAACTGTAAAGGTGCCTTCCAAAAAAAGGAAGCCTTCGTTTTGAACGAAGACTTCCTTAAACCTTTCAACAAAATCTATTTCACCAATTCCAACAACTCTTTATCATGATGATATTTGATTACACAATCATTATCAAAAAACATAGTGGCTCCTTTTTCAGGTGAATAGGTTTCCCATTTGGGTAATCCTACGTGATTTGGATTCCCTGTTTTAGCAAAATTCAACCAAGCCGAACTCATTTTATCGGCAAGCACGTAAGCAGGTTTATCACCGCCAGTCATTTCTTCGCAACGAGCAATATTGTTGAAAACAAAAGGTAATTCCATGCAATGTACTGCCTTAAACTTACCATTCAATACAGGCGATTGCCAAGCAAACAAATACATATACACGGGAGCAGAGCCCGCCAAATTGGCTTTTTGATTAGCTTGCACAACTGCACCTGGTCTAAAAGAAAAATCTATATCCAACAAATCAGAAGGCTTATTGTAGTTGGGATATGCCTTTTTTACACTCGCTAAATAAGCATCTGCTTTGGAATTATATCTTTTTCTGATGTCTGCCAAAACTTGCTCTTGAGTATTATTATAAGTTGCCATACCCGCAAAAGGCGTAAACTCATTTTTGGTCGTGCCAATCAAAAGTGGAACATTTTTAGACATCTCAAAGGCTTCACTTGAAAATAATTGATAAGGTAATACTTCGCCATCATGGCTTGGTCCCCAACTCAAACCAAAACCAATGACAGGTTTTCCATCGGCTTTCATTTTATCAGCTACAATTTTCAAGGCTTTTTTGCCCGCATCACTCAATTGCTGAAAGGGGATTTTCTGGATTTCATCTACTTTATCAGCTTCCAATTTCAAGACTTTCAAGACTTCGGCAGCGATTAATTGCGTTTCAGATTTTTCTAACATTGCCG
>JANPIG010001125.1:0-1772 GCA_031424875.1 Cytophagales bacterium | reverse complement strand
ATAACTGGAAATACGATCACTCACAAGTGTAGAATAACACTCAGAGCTAAACTTGATAAAGGTTTGCTAATCCTGCATAAACTTAGGTTACTACTGTAGTAGCAAATGTTGAAGCAATCAAAAAAAAGTGCAGTAAACGTTGTTTGCTGCACTTTTTTTTGGATAGGTTATATACTAATTTCTTTAGCGAATCTTTTTACTCCAATCTGCAATAGTAAAACCAGCACATAAGCTATTAAAATCTTTTTTAGTCTTAATAAGACGATTTCTTATCTTCATGGGGCTTTAAACACGATAATACTTTAAGTATTAAGGAATGTATTTTCTGTATGAATATACTAAAACAAGAAAACACACAAATAGGAATTATTTGTGTGTTTTTTAAAAATTTTGCATTGATGTGATCTCGTAGGGATTCGAACCCCAAACCTCCTCATCCGTAGTGAGGTGCTCTATCCAGTTGAGCTACGAAACCAATTCCCGTTATTTGGGACTGCAAAATTACGAGTTTATTTTAAAAATCCCAAAATCATGATTAAAAAAAATCTAAAAAAAATCAATCAATTGCTCAACTGACTGATTTTTAGTTTTTTAAGATTATAGTTTTACTGAGGTACCAACTTTATATTACCATCAAAAGTACCTGCAATGGGTGTTGTCAGGGTTACTTTTCCTTTTACTTCAAATACTGACTCTGTTACTTGCACAATTGGTAACTCTCCATCAAGGCCATTAATTCCAGTATTTGAGATAGTAACCTTAGATTCATCGGAGGATAAAGACCATTTTGCATTTGGAACAGCCTTTCCAGTGTTGTCAAATCCTGACAAAGAGCCATCTGAGTTAAATTTCAGACTTACTTTGCTTAAATCATAAAGATTGTCTGCGGGTTTATTTTCTCTTTTATAAGCAGAAACGCCCGAAGATGTTACTTCGCCCACCACCCAAATTTTAGAATTAATAATTTCTTTCCTTGATTTTGAAGGAGTGGTATTGTCATCCTTTTTGCAAGACGACACAAATAGTAGCATGACTAATGAGAAAACAATTGATAAATTTTTCATCTTAATGTAAGTTTTTTTTTCTGTGTTGACTTAATAACGACAAATTTAAAATTTATTATTCTTACTTATAAAAACTTAACACAATATTTAAGTAATTGGAATAAATCACTTTTTTTAAATTATTAAAATATTTATAAAAAAATTTATTACAACAAGTCTTTATTAAAACAAAATATTATTCTGTTTAGAATGGCTATATACGTATAAAATATTGGTATTTAGGATTTTAACAAATATTAACAATTGAATTATCTGACATGTGCAAGGAATTTTGTGACTTGATTGAACTTCTTTCGTTATAAGTGTGTAATAAGAATAATACAATTGACCACTTATAGTTTACAAAATAGATCACTCCAAAAAACAAGTTTTAAATATATGTTAAAGTATGTTATTTTCTTAACCCAAACTAAATTAATAACCACTGAGACCCAAAATTGCTAACTACTAATTTTAGAAAATTACTTTACCACTTATTTTCAAACACTTCTAATTACTATTTTTTAATAAAAATTTCATCACTAATTTTTTAAAATAGCCTAATCACCATTTTAAAATTATCTAACCATTTTGAAGTTAACCACAGAATTGTAATCCTAACTTATATCGATTAATAGTAATAGCCCAGTCAATTTATGAATCCCTAACCACGCAATGATAATCCACTAACACACAGGATTGAACAAAATCTAATCACAGAAACAAAGG
>JANPIG010001124.1:0-2961 GCA_031424875.1 Cytophagales bacterium | reverse complement strand
CAGGTACCCATTCTCTGATAAAAATACCCTCGGGGTCATGATCTTGCGACTGTTTGATGGGATTATAAATCCTGACAGTATTGATGCCTGTTACCCCTGCTTGCATTTGAAATTGTGGGTAATGAATGCCAGGCTCAAAATCCAGGAAAAGCTTTGCCAAATGATATGAACCTTCTTTCCAATGATGAAATAGTTGATGAGTCAGAAAAGAAACCAACATGGCTCGCATCCTGAAATTGATGTAACCCGTAGCGTGCAAACATCTCATGCATGCATCCACGAGCGGGAAACCCGTTTTCCCTTCTGCCCAAGCCTCAAAATGTGCTTGATTTTCAGAGACCATCATGGTATCATATCCGTGATTAAGATTTTCAAATTCCATACGGTCTTCCATCTCAAATTTTTGGATAAAATGACAATGCCAACGCAAACGAGAACCAAAATTAGAGAGTTGCCACTTCAAGGAAGGATTAGCTCTTCCGGCCGCCAATTCTGCTTGATAAACCTGTCGAATACTCAAACATCCCCACGCAATATAAGGCGAAAGCCGGCTACAACCTTTCCGGGATTCGAGCGGTTTTGAGAGTGATTTTGAATAATTTTTTACCCTTTCTTCCAAAAAAGATTTTTGATAACGAAAGGCGAAAAATTCTCCGCCGGGTTGAAAGGCTTCATTTCTTTTCTTGCTGGAATTAGGGAAAATATCCGTAAATTTTGAAACAATGCTATCTACCAAATTATCACAAACGGTTTCAACTTGAAAAATAGTTTTCTCTGAAATTTGCCCAGATTGTTCAAGTGCATTTTCGTCCATGCTAACTTGTGGGGCGTTCATAAAAGTATGCCAATCTTTTACCCAATTTTCTCTATCTTTACGCCCCCTAAAAACTCCATTGCATTGATATTCAAGCCATTGTATATTATTCTCTTGGCAAAAATGCGTTAATGCTTTATCTCTGTCATAAGTAATTTTCAAACCCGTTTCTTCGTGCGAGAAGATTTTATTGATACCAAATTTCTCTTGAATTTCTTGAACAATTGGTAAAACCTCAGCGTGTAAAATCCTGATTTCAATCTTAAATTTTACTAATTGAGCGTTTAAATCCTGCAAAGATTCCCAAATGAATCGCCAATGACGTTCACTATAATGTGGCTCTGCAATAACAGAAGGCTCAAAAAAATACAACAACATCAAAGGGTGATTTTCTGAAAGGGCAGCTTGCAAAGGAGCATGGTCTCGCAGGCGGAGGTCACGCTTGAACCAGAGAATATTAACGGCTTGTTTTTCCAAAAATGTACATGATTATTAGCGTGAGAATTACTACTAATAAAACAAAAAAAGTCATGCCATCGTTCGAGTTTTTTTTAAAAACTGAATTGACAGTTTTAAGAGATTGTTATTTTTTAAAATCATTCTTAAAAATTGTACAATATCAAGTATCTTTGCCCTTACTTTCATCCAATTGAAGGTATCTGTTGTAGTATTGCAAGAACAGATTATTTTACAAAATTAAAATTGATTGTCATTATTGATTGCTTTTAGAAATCAATAATCATTTACAAAACTATGCAAAGAAATTTTTTTAAAGCACATCCTTGGCACGGAATCCAGATTGGAGAGCAAATGCCTAAAATCGTAACGGCATTTATTGAAATTGTGCCAACTGACACTGTTAAATATGAAATTGATAAGGAGACCGGTTATCTAAAAATTGATCGTCCACAGAAATTCTCAAATATTGTTCCTGCTCTTTATGGTTTTGTGCCACAAACTTTTTGTGGAGAACGCACCGCTGAATTTGCTCGTGAAAAATCTGGAAAAGCTATTGACAAAGGCGATGGTGACCCTTTAGATATTTTAGTTTTATCAGAAAGAACTATCACGCACGGAGATATAATTTGTCAAGCAATTCCTATCGGAGGCATCAGAATGATTGATAAAGGAGAAGCGGATGATAAAATTATTGCTGTGTTGAAAGGAGATTCGATGTACGGCAATTGGCAAGACATTACCGACTGCCCACAGCCAATTATTGACCGTTTAGTACATTACTTTTTGACTTATAAAAACATTCCTGGCGAAGAGAAAGTAGCGGTTGATATTGATGCCGTTTACGGTGCTGCAGAAGCCCACGATGTCATTTTACATTCGAGAGAAGATTATCGTAATTTGGTGGGTTAGTTATTAGTTACTGGTTATTAGCTATTAGATAAATGGGTGATAGCTGATAACCAGTAACTAATCCTTAATAACTGATAACTAATCTCCAATTCCCAACATCTTCACCTCTCCTGTTGGCAACCTAAAATCTATATTCCAGCCCATCGAACTTGCCATTTGCGAAAGCATTACTACGGCTTGTTTTTTCGCAATTTTGGGTAATTCACTCGCAATGGCTTGATTTTGCATCGTTTGTTTAGCATCGGCAAGAAGAGCGGTATATTCTTCATTCTTGAACTTATTGAACATCCCGTGGTCAATGTCGTAAAATTTATAATCAGAATCCGTACTCAAAATTTCGGGTTCTGGAAACTCTTCGATTATCATTTTGCGAGTACCTTCTTCCCAACGTACTTTCACTTTCGCAAAGTCAAATCCTACTAAAACCTTTGCTTTTGCCACAATTAACGCTTTTTTATTGACCGTTGCCAATCCAAACAAAACTTCCGATTGTGAAGCATGGTCGTATATTTCTGAAAAATGCCCCTCTGCTAAAACGACCTTGAAGACCTTTTCAACCTTCTCCAAAAGTACCACCGATTCGTTTTTTATTAACGTACCTTCTTTGTTGACAAATTTATTATACACCGAAAAAATGCCAAATCCAGCAGCGATTCCGATTAAGCAAAAAAGTATGTTCAGCATTGAAATCATGATTATTTTAGTTGATAATTGAAACACAAATATTCATTTAATTAGAAAGAGTTTTAAAAAAAAGGTAAATTTGATGTTAAAATTAA
>JANPIG010001123.1:0-1449 GCA_031424875.1 Cytophagales bacterium | reverse complement strand
TTATTATAACCTCCCGAACCCAAATTTGCCAAAGTAAATGCTCCACCACTCACGGTAATACTTTTTGGCGAGCCAGTTCCAGTGTAACTTAATGAATATGTACCATCTGGTAAATTTGTCGTAAATGGAATTGAACCATCTGTTCCTCCGCAGACCGTAGGATTTACTGCTATGCCAGCCGTTAAAGTTGGCGTGGTGGGATTGGCAATACTTTTTGAGGTAGCATCCGTAGCCGTACAGCCCGTACTTGTTAATGAAAAATTATTATAACTTCCTATTGATAAGCCAGTTAAAGAAAAAATATTGCTCGTAACCGTTACGTTTCTTGGGCTGGTAGTTGCCCCCACACCCGTAGGCGTAAAGCTCAATGAATACGTGCCATTGGGTAAATTAGTGGAAGTAAACGGAATACTACCCGTTGCTCCACAAGTTGCTGGGTTCACTACTGTTCCTGCTGTAATGGTGGGTGTGGCAGGGTCAGTTAAAACTTTTGAGGTTACATCTGAGCCTGTACATCCATTATTCGTTAGTGAAAAAGCACTATATGTCCCTGCTCTCATACCCGATAAATTAAAAGCATTTCCCGAAACTGTTACATTTCTAGGACTGGCAGTTGCTCCCGCTCCCGTAGCTGTAAAAATCAATGAATACGTGCCATTACTTAAATTGGTAGTGGTAAAAGCGATACTTCCATTTCCTCCACAAATAGTTGGATTCGTTACTATTCCAGCCGTAATTGTCGGAGTAGCGGGGTCTGTTATAACAATTGAATTAGTAATGGTTCTGGTACAATTTGTCGATGGATTAGTTATTGAAAAATTACTATATGTTCCCGCTTTTAGCCCACCTAAGGTAAAAGCACTACCCGAAACCGTGATATTTTGTGGGCTCGTGGTTGCTCCTGTACCTGTTGCTGTGAAACTCAAAGAATAAGTACCATTTGAAAGATTGGTAGAGAACGGAATCAATCCGTTGCCACCACAAGTTGCAGGATTAACGGCTGTACCTGGGCTCAATGTAGGAGCTGTTGGGTCTGATATCGTAAAAATAGAACTAATAGTTCTCTGACAACCATTGACCGTTATCTGAAACGCACTGTAAGTATCAGCACTTAAATTCCCAAAAGTGAAAGCATTATTCGTGATCTCAACACTCTGACTTTGGGTAGTAGCACCTGTACTTGTTTTTCTGAAATTCAACGTATAAGTACCATTAGAAATATTAGTTGTTGTGAATGCAGCACTACCTGTTCCGCCACAAGTGGTGGGCTGAGTAACAGTACCCAAAGTTAGGCCCGGAACTGGCGGGTCTGAGACAATTTTTGAAGTAGCCGTAGTACCTGTACAACTATTTGCAGTGACAGAGAAGTTACTATAAGTTCCTGCCCGCAAACTACCCAATGTAAAGGCGTTATTTAATACGGTAACGTTTTGAGGGCTATTGGTTGGT
>JANPIG010001122.1:0-8256 GCA_031424875.1 Cytophagales bacterium | reverse complement strand
CACTTTCATCAGCCAAAGGGATATCTCCCTCCTCTCCTTCTGATGTATCTATTTCCGTATTTTCTGCACCTGAACTAATAATTTCGTTTTCAAGATCTTCTATTACAACGGCATCTGAATCTACGATTACTTCTTCTTCTGGGTCTTTTACAATCTTAGTTACAGATGAAATTTCATCAGCTTCATTTTTCAAACGGATTAATTTTACACCTTGTGTATTACGTCCCATTACACGGAGGTCTGCCACGGCAATACGTATCAAAATTCCAGCTTTGGTAATAATCATCAAATCATTACTATCGGTTACTTCCTTGATTGCCACCAAGTTACCTGTTTTCTCAGTAATATTTAGGGCTTTTACACCTTTACCTCCACGGTTAGTTAAACGATAGTCTTCTACATCTGAACGTTTGCCAAATCCTTTCTCAGAAACTACCAATAACTGTTGCGTTTCTGGATCTTCAATACAAACCATTCCTACTGCCTTTTCGTGCAATTTCTCTTCATCCAACCAAATACCTTTTACCCCTGCGGCTGAGCGTCCCATTGGGCGAACACGAGATTCTTCAAAACGAACTGAACGTCCTGTATTTGTAGCGATAATTACATGGTTACTTCCATTGGTCAAACTTACATCCAATAAACGGTCATTTTCACGAATCGTGATGGCAATAATACCATTCTGACGTGGACGTGAGTAGGCTTCTAAAGTTGTCTTTTTAATGGTTCCATCTTCAGTACACATCACGATAAAATTATTATTGATATAGTCCACATCAGTTAATGATTTCACGTTGATAACCGCACGGATTGAATCTCCACTTTCAATGTTCATCAAATTTTGAACTGGACGTCCTTTGGCAGTTTTTGAACCTTCTGGAACGGCATATACTCTGAGCCAGAAGCATTTTCCGCTTTCAGTAAAGAATAGTAGCCAGTTGTGCATCGTTGCCGAGAAAAGGTGTTCTGTATAATCGCTATCTTTAGTAGCAACGGCTCTTGAACCTACTCCTCCTCTGCCTTGTGCTTTGTATTCGCCAATTGGCGTACGCTTAATATATCCTTGATTTGAAACGGTAATTAACATTTCATCATCCGCAATCATATCCTCCACCGAGAATTCATCATCGGTCATGTTGATTTGGGTGCGGCGTGCATCTCCGTAACGTTCTTTTATTTCAATTAATTCATCTTTGATAATTTGTAATTGACGTTCCGGTTTTGCCAAAATATCTTCCAAATCATCAATCAAACGTTTGATTTCGTTGTATTCAGCAATGATTTTATCACGCTCCATGCCTGTCAAACGCTGTAAACGCATTTCGAGAATAGCTTTGGCTTGAATTTCTGAAAGGCCAAAGTTTTCAATCAACCCAGCCTGAGCGGTGTTAGGGTCTTTTGATTCACGAATCAATTTGATAACAGCATCCAGATTATCAAGTGCAATGATGAAACCTTCTAAGATATGAATTCTCTTTTGGGCTTCTCGCAAATCGTATTGAGTACGACGAACGATAATTTCGTTGCGATGCTCTACAAAATAATGGATTAAGTCTTTGAGATTCAGCGTATAAGGGCGACCTTTTACCAAACAAACGTTATTAACCGAAAACGAAGATTGAAGAGCCGAATATTTGTAAAGATTATTCAAAACGACATTAGGTACGGCATCACGTTTTAAATCGAAAACGATTCTCATTCCCTGACGGTCTGATTCATCACGAATTTCAGAGATTCCTTCAATACGTTTATCATTCACCAAATCAGCACATTGTTTTATCAATGATGCTTTATTAACCATATAGGGAATTTCGGAAATAATAATTTGGTCTTTCCCTGTTTTTGAAGTTTCAAAATTGGCTACACCTCGTACTACAATACGTCCACGACCCGTTTCAAAGGCATTTTTGATACCTGAAACTCCATAAATTGTTCCACCTGTTGGAAAATCAGGTGCTTTTATGTATTCCATCAACCCTGCAATCGTAATATCACGGTCATCAATATAGGCCGTAATTCCATTCACTACTTCTGTCAAATTATGAGGAGCCATGTTAGTAGCCATACCTACGGCAATGCCTGATGTTCCATTCAACAAAAGATTAGGAATTTTAGCAGGAAGCACCGTGGGTTCCATTAAAGAATCATCAAAGTTGGGTTGAAAATCAACGGTTTCTTTCCCTAAATCTCCCAATAATTCTTCAGCTATTCTTTTCAAACGAGCTTCTGTATAACGCATGCGGCGGGTGAATCACCATCTACCGAACCAAAGTTACCTTGACCGTCCACCAGTGGATAACGCAATGACCATTCCTGAGCCATACGTACCATAGTATCATATACGGAAGAGTCACCATGGGGGTGAAACTTTCCTTAAACCTCCCCCACAATACGAGCAGATTTTTTATAGGATTTATTGTAATTTACGCCCAACTCATCCATTCCATAAAGAACACGACGGTGAACGGGTTTGAGTCCATCACGGACATCTGGCAAAGCACGAGACACAATTACGGACATTGAATAATCAATGTACGCTCCCCGCATTTCGTCTTCAATATTAATGGGGATAATGTTACTGGTTTGTTCTGACATAAAATGAACCTTAAATTTCTATGCTGATTTGCAAGGTAAAATTACTGTGGATAATGGCTTTTAGGTGGTAAATTTTAACGATAATAATCTACGTAAAAATACTTAAATAGCCTTACTAAAACTTTAATATTTCTTTATACAAATTTCGTGAAATTTTTGTGTGTTTGCAAATTTCGGGCTTGTGGATGTGTGTTTTTTGAAGGTTTTGTTAGTTTTTTTGGATATTTTAACCGTATAAAGGTTTATGAAATCCTTAGGTTTGGAACAAAATTTCTTTCCTATCTTTACAATCATAAAAAAGTCTTTTTATTTTTTTGAAATGTCTAAAATTCTTTGCTTCACATTATTTCTTTTAGAACTATTTTCGAGTTGTTCTTCAAACAAATACGTACAAACATCTCAATTTTATAAAGCTGAATCGGGTTTCAATTTAGATACCTTAAAATTATTTGATCAATCCAGAAACCGAGTAATTCCTATTGCGATTTATTCGCCAAAATCTGAAGAAAATAAGCAAATCGTAATTGTGAGTCATGGCTATGGACAAAATAAAGGAGGGGATTATTTGGCGTATTCATATTTGACTGAGAATCTGGCAATTAAGGGTTATTTTGTGGTAAGTATTCAGCATGAATTATCAACGGATAGTCTGATTCCGATGTCGGGAATTCCGCAAATTGTGAGGCGACCATTTTGGGACAGAGGGGCGAATAATATTTTGTTCGTTATTCAATCTTTGAAACAATCGAATCCTAAATTAGATTTTAAACATATCTGTCTTATCGGACATTCTAATGGTGGGGATATGACGGCATTATTTCCACAAAAATATCCAAATATTGTTTCTAAAATCATAACTTTGGATAATAGAAGAATGGCTTTGCCAAGAACCAACAATCCAAAAGTGTATTCGTTGAGATCAAGCGATCAACCTGCTGATAAGGAGGTTTTGCCGACAGATAAAGAACAAAAGAAATTTAACATGAAAATCATAAAATTGCCCAATACTATTCATAACAAAATGGATGATAACGCCAACGAAACTCAGCGGAAGGAGATTAATGATTATGTGCTGAGCTTTTTAATAGAACCATTCACGAAATGAAAATACTTTTTTTACTTTTTAGCCTATTAATTGGCTCATTTACAAGTTGTCGTCCTGCGGAGAAAAAGGGCGAAAATATTGCTATTGAGGGTAAAAAAGGAAATTTTTATAGTCAAAATGAGGATGGTTCTACCGAAAAACATCATAAAAGACACCATAAACACCGCAAAAGAAATAAAGACCACGGTGAAAACTCAAAATATGCCTCTGACAATCGTTCAGACGCTATACCGACGGATATTAGGACGGGTAATGTGCCTATGAAGGCTTTAAAAGTTTTGAGATATATACGTGAAAATGATAAAGCACTGGACGGATATGTAGGTGGACGAAGATTCGGAAACTTCGAAAACCTCCTCCCAAAAAAAGATGGTTCTGGCAGAAAAATTAATTACCAAGAATGGGATGTTAACCCAAAAGTAAATGGTAAAAATCGTGGGGCGGAAAGATTAATTACTGGGTCTGATGGGAAGGCTTATTATACCAATGACCATTATCAGAGTTTTTTGTTGGTGAATTAGTTTAATGAAAAAATAAATCCTTGATCTTTGTAGAACGCCCCTAAACCATACCCTAAATAAGAAACAATGACAAATAAATTCTCAGTAATAAACAGTACACTTTCGCCAATAGAACTAAGTAAGCTTGTTCGACAAAAGTATGGTTTAAGTGATAATACAGAATGTAACTTATTTAGGGCTGCCATGAACCATCTATATACAATTAATGATAATAAAGAAAGATACGTTTTTAGAGTTTACACACATAATTGGAGAACAAAATTAGAAATCGAAGAGGAATTAAGGCTTTTAATCCATTTAAAAGAAAAAGGAGGACAAATTGCCTTTCCAATAGCAGACAAATTGAATGATTATATCCAAGAAATTGATGCCCCAGAAGGAAAAAGGTTTGGTGTTTTATTTTCTTATGCAAAAGGCACAAAGACCGCAAAATTTTCTCCACAAACAAGTTTTTTAATAGGACAAGCATTAGCAAAAGTTCATAAATCAACAGCAAATTTTACACTGAACAGAATAGCCTATAATTCACACAATTTACTTATTGACTCTCTTTTACGAACAAAAAACTTCTTCAAAAATTCAACAGAAGAAATTAATTTTTTAGAGACATTATCAAATTTTCTAATCATAAAGTTTGATACTATTGATGAAAAACAAATGAGATATGGAGCCGTGCATCTTGACGTTTGGTTTGACAATATGCACATTGACGATAAAAAAGAAATAACATTTTTTGACTTTGATTTTTGTGGGAACGGCTTTTTATGCTTTGATATTTCTTATTTCCTATTTCAGTTACTTTCAACAAATCTCAATGAAGATGAATATCAAGTAAAAGCGGACAGTTTTTTGAAAGGATATGAAACAATAACAGAAATCAGCGAAGAAGAAAAAAGGTTTTTGCCTTTTGCTTGTTTAGCCGTAATGAATTATTATATCGGCATCCAGTGCGACAGATTTGATTATTGGACAAACATTTTCTTGAATGAAGATCATTTAAAAAGAATGATTGGAAATCTGAAACGTTGGATAGATTACAATAAAATTAAATAAAAATAAAAAATATTAAATATGGAATCAATCTTCAAAACATTAACTACCAACAAAAATATTCTTTTAAGTTCAATCCGTGGTCAGTGTCTCCACTGACCAACTTGCGTCAGCAACACACAAAGCATATTTAATAACATAAATTACTGATAGTCAATATTTTATCTGCAATTTTTTACTTTCGCCAATTGGTTAGTGGAGACACTGACCACGGGTAAAAAACCAACCAAACAACGTTACAAAAACATTTCAGGCAGTTGCGTATTCTCGCAAAATTGCGTAAATTAGATATAAAATTCGATGATATGATACAAGATATTGCGAAATATATTCATGCAGAGAATGATTATTTTTTCATCAAAGGAGAAAAAAGCACAAGAAAGAGAGCAGACAAAGTTTGTCACGAATCTCTTAACAGAAAGTGATTTTACTATTGACAAAATAGCCAATATCGCAGGAGTTTCTGTTGATTTTGTAAAATCTGTCAAACAAAAACTGACTGAGAAAAAATAGATTTATTGATAATAATCGTGTAGATTTCTACCAACAAAGTAGTACAAAAGTTATTTTTGTACTACTTTTCTTTTTTAACTCAATAAACCAATGGCGAACTATACAATTTTAGATGCAGCATCCACCAAACATTCTACCGAAAAAACTTTGGTAGCTGTTATTGATGGGCAACAAGTAGATACGCTTGAAAAATTTTATCAGGAATTAATCGTTCAATTAAAGTTCCCTGAGCATTTTGGGCGTAATTTAGATGCTTTCGATGAAATGATTAATGATTTGGATTGGTTGGACGAAACTACTATTTGTCTGGTTTTCAAGAATTATGATGATTTTCTATCGGAAGAAAATGATGAAGCCCGTGAAATCATCCTCACTATCTTGGATGATGCCGCCGCCGAATGGAAACGAGATGAAGATACCAAAAAATTAAGAATGTATATCGAACCTTCTGAGTTGGCTGAGGATGATTTGGAGACTATTGGATTGGATTATATAACCACATAGATAGTAAGTAGTAGAGAACATTGCAACCACATAGGAGTTATAAGTAACATAGAAAATAGAGTTATGATTATCAGAAAAACTGAATCAAAAGATTTGGATTCCATTTACGATTTAATCTGTAACCTCGAAAATGAAGTATTTGATTTTCAGCTATTTAAGTGTATTTTTGAAGATAATTTAAACAATCCTAATTACGTTTATTTCGTTACTGAATCAGAACGTAGAGTTATTGGATTCATCAGTTTTCATACGCAAAAACTCTTGCATCATTGCGGAGTTGTTGGTGAAATTCAAGAGTTTTATATTGACCCAAATTTCAGAAATCAAGGTATCGGAAAAATCTTAATTCAAGAAGTGAAAACTTATGCAAAAACAAACAATTTAAAGAGCATTGAGGTTACTTCAAATAAACTAAGAACCGAAAATGTGCAAATTTATGAGCATCTTGGATTTAGATTAACTCATAATAAATTTACTATTAATACGACTCTTGACTCATGAAAAACATATTAAAAAATATATTTTTATTCTTTATAATATTACTCACATATTCCACCTTTTCCCAAAAAATCACCCGTGGACCATACTTGCAAATGGCAACCTCCACCAGTATGATGATTCGGTGGCGGACAGATGTGGCTACTGCTTCCAAAATCAATTTTGGTACAGCTCAAAATAGCTTAACCTCCTCATTATCAGACAATAATCCTAAAACTGACCATCAAATTACTATTGATAAACTTTCGCCAAATACTAAATATTTTTATGCCATTGCTAATGCCAATACTGTTATTCAAGGGGATAAAGATAATTTTTTCGTAACCTCCCCTCCTATCAACTCTGAACAAAAAGTGCGGATTTTTGCCTTGGGCGATATGGGCATGGGTACTGAGACGCAGACGAAAGTTTATCAACAATATCTTAGATTTGTTGGCAATAATTATACTGACTTATGGTTGCTTTTGGGTGATAATGCCTACGCACAAGGCTACGATTGGGAATTTCAACAACGCTTTTTTGAATATTATCAGAATGATAGATTGATGAAGCAAACCGCTATTTTCCCTTCGCCTGGCAATCATGACTATTCGCCTATCCCTGGTGATCACAGAATAGAAGATCCTGCTTTGGATTATTTCAAAATTTTCTCGATGCCCACCAAAGGAGAAATTGGAGGAGTTCCTTCAAAATCAGAGGCTTATTATTCATACAATTACGCCAATATCCATTTTATCAGTCTGGATTCTTACGGGCGTGAAGATATGGACAGACGGTTGTTTACTAAAGATAGCGACCAAATGAAATGGTTGGAAAGTGATTTGAAGGAAAATAAACAAAAATGGACCATCTTGTACTGGCATCATCCACCCTACTCGATGGGATCTCGAAATTCGGATAAAGAGGACGAACTACGACTGTTGAGAGAAGGGATTGTGCCACTTTTAGAAAAATACAAAGTTGATTTGGTAAAAAACGGACACAGCCATACCTACGAACGTTCGCAGATGATAAAAGGACATTATGGGTTGGAGGCAACTTATAATCCAAAAACCCATGCCGCCTCTAATTCAAACGGACGCTACGATGCTACAAATGAATCTTGTCCTTATGTAAAAAATAGCCAAAACGCTGTAAATGAGGGAATTATCTACGTAGTAAGTGGATGTGGTGCGAGTAATGGTGGTTCGCAACCAACCTATCCGCATAATGCCATGGTGTATTCCAATAATCAAAGTGGTGGTTCTTTGTATCTGGAAATTGAAGGGAATCGTTTAGATGCTAAGTTTATTACAGAGGACGGAAGCATCAAAGATCAGTTTACCATTTTGAAAGATGTGAATCAAAAACAGGTAATAAAATTAGAAGACACACAAAATAATGTGCCTTTGCAAGCATCGTGGAATGGAAATTATACTTGGCAACATGACAATTCTAAAAATAAAAGTGTAATGGTTTCGCCCGTGGTTA
>JANPIG010001121.1:0-10431 GCA_031424875.1 Cytophagales bacterium | reverse complement strand
ATATAATAAAAATATTGAAAAATGCGAAGGAACATCCGCCAACTTATTTTTTTATACTTATTTCAATAATACTAAATTAGGTGAGGGTAATATTTATCAAGACGGTGTAAAAATTCAAGATTGGCGTTTGTGGGGTAACAACTATTACATTAACAATTTAACGGTCGATAAATCAGGTAATTATTATGCTATGGGTAAAGCATTATTGTCTGATGGAAGTGAATGTATTATTCGTACAGATACTGTAAAAATCAATTTCCTCAAAAAAATACAGCTTACATCCTACGGATTTGATAGTAAATTAGGATTTGTTCCAATATCATCGTGTGATAATACTACAGCCGTACCAAGATGGGATTATGGAAATGGTAGTATTATTGAAGGACGTGAAACTTCATTCAAATGGACAAAAGATGGCATAACTTTAAAACAAGATTCATTAAGTATTTTACAGGCAACGCAATCAGGTACATATCAATTAGAGACCGCTTATAAAGGTGGATGTACAGTGGTTTCATCACCTTACAAAGTTGAATTTGGCAAAATTGACGTGGGTATTTCCGAAAATGCTTTAATCTGTGAAAATCAGAAATATCAAATTTATCCAATTATTGATGATAACTCATTAAATACATTTGATTTGTACAAAGATGGAAAGATATTAAAAATTAATACAAGTAAATATGGTACATTCATAACCGAAGAAGGTAGGTATAAGATAGTTATAACCAACGGCAAATGCGAAGGCACATCCCCAGATTTCACGTTAAAAGTCGATAAAATCCCTACCAGCATCACCCCAAGCGATTCTGTAACGTTTTGTGCGGGTAAAACCGTTGAACTCAAAACCAGTACCGAAGCGGGTTTGAGTTACATTTGGGAACGCAATGGCTCAGTGATTTCTCAGGCTAATCAGGCAAATTATACGGCTAATGCAGATGGACTTTACAAGGCAACCCTCCTGCGTGGGGCGTGTTGGGGAACTACGCCAAGTGTGAAGTTAAAATCTTTGGCAAATATCACTTCCACCGCTACCCTCACAGGTGATAAAAAGATTGATTACGACACAGAAACCAAACTCTCCATCAACCTAACTTCTCACGCCCCATGGACGTTCAAACTCTCAGATGGCAAGGAATATACCGCCACAAAATCACCCTTTGAAGTGTCCGTAAAACCTTTATCCACAACCACTTACAGTTTATCAGAAGTCAAAAATATTTGTGGAACGGGTACGGTTTCTGGTTCGGCAAAAATCGAGATAATTATTCTTTCGGCGGAGGAAGAAAAGGAATTAAAGGTAGAGGTTTTCCCCGTTCCAAGTTCAGAAATTTGTCATTGGAAAATTGAAACGCCACAAGCTACAACGGCTTCAATAGCCTTATACGATGCTTCAGGTATTACGCAATACACGCACACCTCCGCCACCCGCACAACTTCGCACGAGGGAACAATTGACCTTTCAACTTTGAAAGCAGGAACTTACTTTTTGAAACTACAAGCAGGGGAGAAATCAGTTACGAGGAAAGTGGTGAAGTTTTAGTACCACAAGCTTTAGCCTGTTTCAGTTTACTATCAACAGGCTAAAAACAGGCTAAAGCCTGTGGTACTAATGTTTATAATCTCAATTCTACTTCTTCTCCCAAACATCTACCAATTCCTTCAAAGCCTTCCTTGCATCACTTACGGCGGTGATGGTCTGGGTGGTTGGAGCCGTATCTGAGTCGTGGAGGATGTTGAAAATGGTGGCAAAACTGTTGTTGAGTTTGTTCAACTTTCCTTCTAATTCGCTTGTTTGGGCGGTTTTTGTGGTTTTATTCATTTCCTCCAAAATACCCGAAATCTTCTTTCTGCCTTCGTAGCAAATCACGGATAAATCGTGTTGCTGTTGAAGTTTTTCAGTGGGCGTTGCTACTCTTGGGTCAATTTTTAGGGCGAAATTTTGGCTATATGTTTTGCCATTTACCGTCAATTTCACGGTATAATTTCCCACCATTGCCCACGGAGATGTGGGGTCGGGGGCGGTATTTTGATATACTGCCGAGATAGGGTAGGAGGGCGGCAAATTCAAAGGTTTGTAATGCAAATCCCACAAAAAACGATGCGAACCTGCCTCGCCCGATAATATTTGTTGCGGACGAATCCAATACAAAGGAATATTCACGTCGGGGATTTCGTAAGGTTTATCATTGCTCGAAAAACGTCTGACTGATTTTCCTAAGCCATCAAAAATTTCCATAACTACCTCACCCTGAGCTTTTTCCTTTAAAAAATAATCAATCATGGCTCCGTCTGGTGGGTTTTGTCCAGCGGGTTCTTCCTGGGTAATGGGCGTGTCTGTATAAAGGCTAAAACGTACTCGATAAGTCGTTTGTGGTTTGAATAATATGGCTTCATTTTTAGCTAAATCCATCGAAATTTGTCGCAAAGGCGTTATATTATCTAAAATCCAAAAGCTACGTCCGTGCGTTCCCACCACAATATCATCATCTTTTATCACCAAATCACGAATGGAAGTGGCGGGCATATTCTGGCGTAACGATTGCCAATTTTCCCCATCATCAAACGACACATAAATCGCTGTCTCCGACCCTGTAAACAACAAACCTTTTCTAGTAGGGTCTTCACGAATTGTATTAATTGGGTCATTTGGTAAGCCTTTCACAATTTCTTGCCAAGTTTTCCCACCATCTTTGGTACGAAAAATATGAGGTTTTTGGTCGTCCAGACGTATTCTATTGATGGCAGCGTAGGCGGTATTCACCTCAAAATGACTGGCTTCTAACTGTGAAACTTTTGACCATGCCCCCAAATCATTTGTTTTTTTCCAATTTTTACCCCCATCTTTCGTAACATGAATCAGTCCATCATCCGTACCCGCCCAAATCGTATTAATATCTTTTGGCGAAGGGGCAAGGGCGTAAATAACCCCACGCCTTGCCATTTTTTTCATCTCTTCCGATTGATAAATGCCAATACTTTCGGGAATTTCATCGTAGGTTTCACGGGTCAAATCTGGACTAATTACTTGCCACGAATTGCCTTCATCTTGGGTTTTGAACAAGACATTTCCTGCAAAATAGAGCATTTTGGGGTCAATGGGCGAAAACATCACGGGGGCAGTTCGTACAAAACGATACTTTCCCGAACGCACAGATTCGGGAGCAATATTTTGGGTTTGTCCAGTCCGTTTATCGTAGCGAGTGATTTTCCCTCCGTAAATAATATTCGGGTTCAGTGGATCGGCAGCTACATATCCGTATTCCTCCACACCCACGGGATGCCAGTCTCGGAAGGTGATAATGCCATCATTTCCTCGAGACGTAATGCCTACCGAACCACTTTCTTGTTGTCCGCCATAGACATTATACGGAAAGGCGTTATCAGTGCTGACATGATAAAATTGGGCAGTGGCTTGATTATACCATGAAGAAAATGACTCACCACCATTCACTGTAACGATTCCTCCCTGGTCGCCAGCCAACAACATAATTTCGGGTTTTTCAGGATTTATCCATAAACGATGGTAATCATCACCGCCAGGAGCCCCTCTGAAAGCAGACCAAGTATTGCCTCCATCTTCCGACCGCCAAGCATCTACATCAATACTAAAAACCACGTCTGGATTATTGGGATGCACTTTTATCTCGGCAAAATCACTTCCACGTCCCCATAAGCGAATGTCTTTGCTCATTAATTTCCAAGATTCTCCCGCATCATCCGAACGAAAAACACCTCCGAATTTATCAGCATCAACCGTAGCGTACATTCGTGAAGGGTCGCTTGGGGCAATGCCAAAGCCAATTCTGCCCAAACCTTGTTCAACCGTTGGTAAACCCGTGGTGAGCTTTTTCCAAGTTGTGCCGCCATCCGTTGATTTATACAAGCCACTTTCTTTGCCTTGCCATTGCCCATTTTCCCAAGGACCTTGACGGGCTGCCCACAAATCGGCAAAAATGATATTCGGATTTTTAGGGTCAATAGTTACTTGAACCGCCCCTGTGTTTTCATCTTTATACAAAACCCTTTCCCAATTTTTACCACCATCAAGGGTTCTGAAAACGCCTCTTTCGGTATTTGGTCCGTAGGGATGCCCCAAGACAGCCGCAAAAACTCGGTTTTCGTTGGTAGGGTCAATGGCGAGTCCTCCCACTTGTTGTCCGTCTTTCAAACCTGTGTTTATCCAAGTTTTACCCGCATTCGTTGATTTATAAATGCCATTACCAACTGACAAATCTGGGCGTTGAATTCCTTCTCCACTGCCCACGTACAGCACATTTGGGTTTGAAGGAGCTACTACTACATCGCCCACCGAACCAGTAGGTTGGTCATCAAAGATAGGATTCCACGTTCTGCCATAGTCAGTAGTTTTCCATACTCCGCCATTGTTTACGCCAATATAAAAAATATTTGGTTGTTGTGGCACACCCACTGCCCCCACAGTTCGCCCACCACGGTGTGGACCAATCATGCGGTATTTAAGGGAAGCAAATAATTTGGGGTCAATACTTTGGGCATTGATGTAATAGAGATTTACTAAAACTAAGGAGAGGAAGAGAAGTTTTGATTTCATGGTTGGTTGAAGGGGATTTGGAATTTTACCAAATTTAACAATAATATCGACATCAAAAAAAGTCTCCGTTTACGACGAAGACTTTTTAATACGATAAAATAATTTTCCACCCTATGATTAATGAACATTTTAACCTTAAGGCTAAAAGAACAGTAAATATCTAATAGTAACTATCACGATTCCGAGAAATACTTAAAAAACAACGGAATCGTCTCAATGCCTTTATAAAAATTAAACAAACCATAATGTTCGTTGGGCGAATGGATAGCATCTGTATCTAAGCCAAAACCCATCAAAACGGTTTTTAAGCCCAATTCCTTTTCAAATAAAGCCACAATCGGAATACTTCCCCCGCCTCTGGTGGGTACGGGTTTCTTGCCAAATGCCTCTTACATCGCTTTTTCAGAGGCACGATATTCCTTTGAATAAGTGGGTGTAACGTAAGGTTCTCCCCCATGATGGGCTTTCACTTTCACGGTTACACCTGAGGGTGCAATGGATTCAAAATGCTTGGTGAATAATGCCGTCATTTTATCAGATTGCTGATTAGGCACTAATCGCATGGAGATTTTAGCCGAGGCTTTTGAAGGTAAAACCGTCTTTGCCCCTTCGCCAATATATCCTCCCCAAATGCCGTTCACATCCAATGTTGGGCGGATTGAAGCCCGTTCGATGGTTGAATATCCCGCTTCTCCACGAATATCATTGATGCCTAAATCTGCTTTATACGCTTCTAAATCAAAAGGAGTAAGAGCCATTGCCGCCCGCTCCTCTGAATTTAATTCTATGACATCATCATAAAAATTTGGAATGGTGATATGATTATGCTCATCGTGCAAAGAAGCAATCATCTTACTCAAAACATTAATCGGATTCGCTACTGCACCTCCATAAACTCCCGAATGTAAATCTCGATTTGAACCCGTTACTTCCACCTCTAAATAGCTCAACCCTCGCAAACCTACATCAATTGAAGGCGTATCATTGGCAATAATGGCAGTATCAGAAATCAGAATCACATCTGCTTTCAACTTCTCTTTATTGCCACTCACAAAAACCCCTAAATTTTCAGAACCAACTTCTTCTTCACCCTCAATCATAAACTTAACATTGCAAGGCAAAGTATTGGTTGCCATCATTGCCTCAAAGGCTTTTAGGTGCATATATACCTGCCCTTTATCATCACAAGCCCCACGGGCATAGATTTTTTCGTCCTTAATGATAGGTTCAAATGGAGGAGAATCCCAAAGGTTTAAAGGATCGGCAGGTTGCACGTCATAGTGTCCGTAAACCAAAATAGTGGGTAAAGACGAATCAATTATCTTTTCGCCATAAACAATCGGGAAGCCAGCCGTTTCACATATTTCAACATTATCAGCCCCTGACAATGTTAATTTTTCATGAATAAATTCAGCAGTTCTTCTTACGTCAGCCGCATATTTACTATCAGCACTAACGGAAGGAAGTCTTAGTAAATCAAGCAGTTCCGAAAGAAAACGGTCTTTGTGTTCTTGAATGTATGTTTGTATCATTGGTTGATTTGAAAATAATAACAACCGCCATGACGCTAAAACAAAATAATTGAATATTTTGCATCCTTCCGTCCTTGCGGTTAACCTAAACTTCCACAAAAGTAAAAATGGATAATCAAAAATTAGAATTTCTAACCTTTAATTATCCACTTTAATATAATTGTTATCTGCTGACCACGATCCTAAAATCTAATCGAGTAACAGTTGCCCTTATTTAATTATCATCCATCTTCATTTTCAAAGTCGGAATTGGCCTTAAAGGTTTTTCTTCAGAATCCAATTTAATGAGAATTTCTTTCTTTTTTGCCACAGAATCCACCTTCTCGACCTTCGTATTTTTCAGTTGTGAAATGTCTGTAACAGGTTGATGCTGAGGGAAATTCATGGGAAATTCATAAGTTTTTTTCTTATCTACTGACTCCGTTTTTTCTGCTTTTTCTGGATTTGGGAAAACTGGTAATTGCGAATAAGATGTCTGACTTCCGTAAGTCATATTTTTACTGGACTTTTCAGTGGCAACCGACTGATTAACCATGGGATTATCGTCACCTCTTCTCATCACAAACACCTTAATAGTAGGTCTATGACCGCCCGTTATGCCTAATTCATGGGCAACACTATGAGTTAATTCAATAGGTGTACTTTGACTTTTGCCGTTCACTTCAACTATTTCAGAACGATGATTTACGGGATTAGTAACTTGAATTAATGAACCCATTGGCAAAAACTCGTGAGAACAAGTCTTGTGGCGGCTACTCAAATAATCCCCATTAGCCATTTTTTTGCCATATCTTCCAATGGCATATACGCTTGCCTCTTGGGTATATTCTTCTTGGGCAAATGAGAGATTTGTACTTAATAATGCAAATAAAGCAAGGGTGAAAATTGTTTTTACAAACTTCATAATGATTATATTTTAGTAAAGCAAAGGTATTCCAAAGGTAATGTATTACGGAATACTTTTTTAATTTTAGACAAAAAAAGTCCATTGAAATAACGTTCAATGGACTTTTCTGTTGTCTTAAATGATAAAAATTAATTGATAAATACCGAAAAAATATCTATAAACGTTTAAAAATAACCCTCTTAACCGTTTACTCAATTCCTTTTTAGTGCTATAGGTTTTACATAGTCATACTTTCTAAAATCAACTTTAAAATCGAATTCTTTTCTGATATTTTCAGCAAAATTAGTACTGGTTTTCCCCCAAGAAATCACTGATATTTTCACCTCAATAATCTCTTGCTCTTTCATGGCTAATATTTGAGCCACTTCATGCGTAAATTCGAGCGCTAAATCATCATCCGAAATTTCATTATCATTGATGATAACTTGAACTGTTTTCCTATTTTTGAGATTCACAATATTAATTACAGTGCCTAAGGGAAAATAATCGTGCGAAGCCGTTAGAGTCTTTCTATTTAAAATTTCTCCCGATGTAGTAGTATCGCCATAAGCCTCATTTAAATAAGAAGTAGCTTTTCCTCTAAAATCTTGTGCGGAAATATTGGTAATGAGTAGTAAATTAGCAGTTACGAATAAGAAATAAAGACGTTTCAACATGGTTATAAATTAAGGTTACTTTGCGGTAAAAAAAAGTAAGAATTAATATCTAAACATTATTTTAAGCAATATAAAACAAAAAATCTTATTACATCAAAATTATGTGTTTTGCAAAATTGCTAAAAAAACGTTATAATACCTCAACGATTAAAACAATTTTTATGCCATGAAATATTTTTTATGTTTATTTTTCCTGATTTTGTTTTCCGAAAAATGCTTTTCTGACAAAAGTAGGTTTACAACCGATGTGCTAATTGTAGGCGGAGGCACCAGTGGGGTAATGGCGGGCATCCAGTCTGCCCGCATGGGAGTGAAAACTATTATTGTAGAAGAAACCCCATGGCTTGGTGGCATGATGACCTCAGCTGGAGTAAGTGCCATCGACGGCAATCATAATTTACATTCAGGACTATGGCACGAGTTCAGGATGAACATGGAAAAACATTATGGCAGTTCACAAGCCTTAGCTTCGGGCTGGGTAAGTTCTGTCATGTTTGAGCCTTCGGTTGCTCAGAAAGTATTACGAGATATGTGTGCCAAAGAACGTAATTTAAGCGTTATTTCATCGGTAAAATTTATCAATATTAAGAAAAAACCAGAAGGTTGGACGGTTGATTTTTCGAATGATATTTCTATTAATTCCAGAATCTTGATTGATGCTACCGAATTAGGGGATGTGGCAGCAAAAGTGGGGGTAAAATACGATGTCGGCATGGAATCCAAAACCACTTATAATGAAAGAATTGCCCCTGAAAAAGCCAATAATATCGTTCAGGATTTGACATACGTTGTAGTTTTGAAGGAATTTAATAAAGACGTAACTATCAGTAAACCAATATTTTATAATAAAGAAGAATTTATTTGTGCTTGCGAAAAGCTTTGCCCTGATAAAAAAATGCCTCGACTTTGGGATTGTGAGAAAATGAAAACTTACGGTCAACTTCAAAACGGAAAGTTCATGATTAATTGGCCCATCAATGGGAATGATTTCTATGCAAACATGGTAGAAATGAACGATGCTCAACGTCAAGAAGCCATCAAAAAAGCCAAGGAACACACCCTAAATTTTGTCTATTTTATGCAAACAGAATTAGGTTGGAAAACCTTGGGATTGGCAGATGAATTTCCAACAGAAGACAAACTTCCCTTTATTCCCTATCACCGTGAAAGTCGTAGAATTCATGGATTGGCTCGACCAAATATGAATCACTTAGAAAAGCCATACGACCAAACCGAACCGCTTTATCGCACCGCCATTGCCGTGGGTGATTATCCCATTGACCAACATCATGGTAAAAATACCAACGCTCCCGATTTATACTTTGTTCCCGTGCCATCGTTCAGTATTCCATTGGGTAGTCTCATTCCAGAAGGGGTTGATAATTTGATAGTTGCGGAGAAATCCATTTCAGTTTCTAACCTTGTAAACGGAGCAAGTCGCCTGCAACCTGTAGTGATGGAAATTGGACAGGCGGCCGGTACATTGGCGGCTTTATGTGTACAGGAAAAGATTTCGCCCAGACAAGCTTCTATTAGAAAAGTACAAGATAATCTTTTGAAATCAAAGGCATATTTATTGCCATTTTTAGATGTAAAACCTAACCATCCCAATTTTGAAGCAATCCACAGAATTGGCACCACAGGGATTTTAAAAGGAGAAGGCAAAAACATGAAATGGTCCAACCAGACGTGGTTTTATCCTGATTCGGTAATGACCAATGGCGAAGTAATGAAGGCTCTGAAAACCTTTTATCCGACCCTAAAAATGCAAGCCAACGAACAGGTTTTATCAGAGAAATTAGTAGCCGATGATGCCTTTGAGATTCTTACTAAAATACAACCCGTTCCGGCTGATTATTTAGCATCAATTATGAAAAATTATCCCAATAAAAACCAACCCATCACTCGAGCAATCTTAGCAGATTTGATTGACAAAATCCTTGACCCTTTTCATCGAAAGGAAGTGGATTTTAAAGGGAATTTTCAGTAAAATGTACAACAGGCTTTAGCCTGTTTTGAACATATATATTTGATGAAAACAGGCTAAAGCCTGTGGTAATTTATTTCAAAGGAATCCTCCGCTGGGTTAAAAACGTTATGGCGTTTTGGTCTTTCTTTGCTACAGCACTTTGCATGGCTTTTATGCCGCTTTGAATATCACCGTGTTGTCCATATTCCAAGCCGATGTTATAATCAAAACTACCATCTTTTGGGTCAGCTTTTATGCCCCTTTCCCATGATTTGATGGCATTCTGCCAATCACCCATTGATTTGTAGGCAACCCCCAAATTTTTGTAGGCTACTGATGCTTTTGGGTCAATTTTAATGGCTTTTTCTAAGGAAATAATCTCTGCTTTGTGGTCGCCTACATGATTCTGAATAGTACTGACATTAATGTAAGGATCGGCAAATTTTGGGTCTAATTTCATAGCAGTTTCATAGCGTTTTTTCGCTCCTGCTTCATCTCCTTTTTTTGCCAAACATAAGCCCATAATGTTTTGGGCAAACTGATTTTTATTATCAGATTTATCCAAAGCAAATTGCGATTCTTCAATGGCGGCATCATACTGGCCCGTGTAATAATAGGCTGCCCCCAGCATCCAATGAAGATTTTGCATTTCTTTTGGCTTGATTTTGAGAGCTGCCTCAAAGTTTTCAACCGTCAAATCATACTTCTTTTCATCAAAATAAATCTGTCCTAAAGCCGTATGTACATCTGCCGTTTTGAAGCTTGTTTTATGCGTTTCTTCAAAATAAAACTTG
>JANPIG010001120.1:0-2956 GCA_031424875.1 Cytophagales bacterium | reverse complement strand
CCCCTACATTCGGATACATATCCAAGCTGTGAAGTTCTTTAATCAGCTTCCAAACAACCTCCAAAGCAGAGGTTTCTACGGGGTTCAATATTGGTTTTCCTTGAATTATTTTGGCTATAAAAACGCAATGCAAAACGTCTTTTTTAGGTTCGGGCATTAGCACTTCGCCCGTCAAAATCATCTTTTCTACTGCTATTTTTATGCCTAATTCTTCTTGTAATTCTCGCACAACGGTTTGGGCGAGGGTTTCACCTTTATCTACATTACCCCCTGGCAAATTATACACATCAGTTTGCCCATAACGATACCGCATCAACAGCACACAGTCGTTTTCAATAATCACCACACTCGGACGTACTTTCATATTTTTTTGTTTTGCTTTTGCCACTAAGGCACTGAGACACAAAGAGTTATTCCATGGTCAAAAATTAATCTTACGAAGATTCTTAATATTTTTCTTTGTGGCTTGGTATCTTCGTGGCAAATCCATTTTGCTTCGTTTCAACAAATCTAAAATTTTAACGATAATTTTGGCATAAATTTGAAAAGTATTTTTTTAAAATGTACCACAGGCTTTAGCCTGTATTAGAAGAAAAACCATAGAACAGATTAAAACCTGTGGCACAATATTTCTCCAAATCCAAAAATGACTATCAAAGACATTACTAATTCCTTAGAGCAACTCGCTCCGCTTTCTTATCAGGAGAGTTACGACAATGCGGGCTTAATTGTGGGTTATCCGCATACGGAAGTTACAGGAGTGTTGGCAACCTTAGACTGCACTGAGGAGATTATCCACGAAGCCATTGCTCGAAATTGTAACCTTGTTGTGGCTCATCATCCCATCGTTTTTAAGGGTTTGAAGCGTTTTAACGGTAGAAATTACGTGGAACGTGCCGTGATGCTTGCCATCAAAAATGACATTGCCATTTATGCCACGCATACCAATCTTGATAGCGTAAAAGGTGGCGTAAATTATATGATTGCAGAGAAATTAGGCTTACAAAATCCGAAGATATTATCGACCAAAAAGCAAATTTTGAAGAAATTAGTAGCTTTTGTTCCGCTTGAAAATACGCAAACAGTCTTGGATGCTTTGTATGCTGCGGGTGCTGGACAAATTGGAGAATATAAAAATTGTAGTTTCCGAACGGAGGGTACGGGCACATTTACACCAACGGGCAAGGCAAATCCGCATATCGGAGTATTGAATCAGGATGAAGAAGTTACTGAAAATAGGCTTGAGGTAATTTTTGCTTCTCATCTCGAAAATCAAATTTTAAGGGCTTTAAAAACCACCCATCCTTACGAAGAGGTCGCTTATTATTTAAGCCTTTTAGAAAATGAAAATCAAGAAGTGGGTGCGGGCGTAATTGGCTCGTTGTCAGAAAGTTTATCGGAGAGCAATTTCTTGAAATATCTTAAAGAAAAAATGGAATTGCAGACCTTCCGCCATACGCCTTTACGTAGGAAAGAAATTCAAAGAATTGCCGTTTGTGGCGGTGCAGGAGGCTTTTTGTTGAATGATGCTATTCGGCAAGGAGCAGATGTCTTCATTACTGCCGACTATAAATATCACGAGTTTTTTGATGCCGACAATCAGATAATTATTTGTGATATTGGACATTATGAATCAGAAATTTTCACAAAGGACTTAATTGTTAGGGAATTATCTGAAAAATTTAGTAATTTTGCGATTCTCAAAAGTCAGGTCAATACCAATCCTGTGAATTATTTTTGAGTTTTAAGAGTTATAAATTAGATAGTTATCTTAAAATAACGATTCGATAGGTAAACCAAATACAAACAAATGGCAGCAGTAGCAACCGAAACAACCATTGCTCAAAAATTAGAAGCTCTTTTGAAGCTTCAAAATATAGATTCAGCCTTAGATTCCATCAAGAAGATGCGTGGCGATTTGCCCGAGGAAGTACGTGATTTGGAAGATGAAGTAGCGGGTATTGAGACTCGTATTAGTAAGTTTAATAAGGAAATTGCTGTTTTGGAAGAAGAAATTACCAAAAATCGCAATGCCAAGAAGGATGCTGAAAAGTTGGTAAATAAGTACAAAGACCAGCAAATGAATGTCCGTAACAACCGTGAATACGATGCGATTTCGAAGGAAATTGAATTGCAAGGTCTTGAAATGGAGCTTGCCGATAAGCGCTCACGTGAGTTTGAATTTAAGATTTTAAACAAAAAAGATGATGTTTCGGAAACAGAAACTCGTTTGAATACTCGCAAGAAAGACCTTGATGCCAAAAGAAAAGAATTGGACGTTTTGATTGCTGAAAGTGAAGATGATGAAGTAAAATTAAACAAAGACCGTGATAAAGCCGCTAAGCACGTTGAAGAGCGTTTATTGCGTCCTTATGACAAATTGCGTGGTAATTATCCCAACGGTTTGGCAGTAGTAATGGTGAAACGTGGTGCTTGTGGCGGATGTTTCAGTGCTGTGCCACCACAACGCCAAGCAGACATCAAAGACAAGAAAAGAATCATCGTTTGCGAACACTGCGGACGTATCTTGGCAGACGTTGAAGATGCTATTATTGTTGAGAAAGTGAAGAAATAAAATTTATTGATTATTGATACATTTTGATAAAATACAAAAAGCTCATGACATTGCGTTATGGGCTTTTTTTGAACACTTTGTCTCGTCCTAAAATAAAGTTAATACACAACCGACTTATTGTAGGACGAGCTATATAAAACAAAAGCCTCTCATTGCTGAGAGGCTTTTTGCGTTAACCGACAAGGATTCGAACCTTGAATAACGGTACCAAAAACCGGTGTGTTACCATTACACTATCGGTCAATCTATTTTCATAAAACGTTACCGTTGTTCTGAAAAGTGATGCAAAATTACGCTTTTTAAGGATAGTTGTCAAGTTAAAATTGAAAAAAAAGTTAAAAATTTCTTCAAAATTATGTAAGTGCTTGACTTATAGGGATA
>JANPIG010001119.1:0-10532 GCA_031424875.1 Cytophagales bacterium | reverse complement strand
TTGGAGGATTTGGAAGAAATTAATGGGTTAGTAAATGTGGTGGAAGAAATGAATGAGGTAAGAAAAAAATTATTGGTTTCTTGATAATTTATAATGAACTCAAAAAAATTAGTACGTCATAAGTTACAGTTTATCCAAACGCTTTTAAGTAATAAAAAGAGCCGTAGGCTCGGTTAATTTTGTTACTATTACGTCTCACTGGGGTAATATCTTCCAGTAAAATTTCACAATTCTTCGTCTGATATCAGTAGTATTATATTTTATTCTGTTATCTGGAAGCTCTTCGCCCTTTCCTTCTTTCTGCAAATCCACAAAAATAGACTTTACGCCCGTGATATAATTAAGTTTATCGAAGGTCAAAGCATTTACTAACCCTCCCACTTCTTCTGCTCGCAAACGTGATAACTCCTGATTCATTCTGGGCGAATTAGTGAGCAAAGAACTATCTACCGTCTCGTGGTAGAGACTTCTCGCAATTTCATCATAAAGCTTTGATTTTGTGTTGATTGGGTCAGAATCGGCATAGCCATATACTACAATTTTTACCCTTAATTTCTTATTAATATACTTATTAGAGGATGTTACGATTGAATCTAAAATCGGCTCAAAAAATTCCTGCATTTTTGGCAAGTTTTTATCAGAAATTTTATAACCTCCACCTGTGAAAACTATCTCATTCGGAATCTTGTAAATAGAGTGATTTCGCATTCCTTCTTCAATCAAAAGTAGGGTCAAAGAATCGTCCATCGCCTTCATTTTCAAGTCGGAAATTATGTTTGTTTTACCATCTAAATCACTTTTCAAGGTCTCTTTTAGGGCTTTTTCATCCGTGGCATTGCGTTTGATAATACTGTCTCTTTCAGCAATATTCTTTTGAACAATAATTGCATTTAATGAGAATATCTTTTCAATTTCATCATCAATTGCTCCTTCCTCTAATTTGGCTTTCGCTACGCTATCAACCTTCCCCGCTGCCTCACGTACTCGCTGGTCTTTGGCATACAGGTTTTCAAATAATTGCTTGTTGGCAATCATCATTTGCTTTGAAATCTTCCCACAAGAAATACAGAAAAATAAGGGCAAAATAAGCCCCAGACGGAGTCCAAAAGAGGTTTTACAACGAGACAAAATGGTTAGGAAAAATAATTAGTGGTTTTGTTATCACAAATATAGTAATTACCGTCTTAACATTTGTTAGTATTTTTAGGAATGATGTAATTAAATATTTTAGTGTAATAAATTAAAATATTCCGTATTTTCGAGTCAGTTTTTTTAAACGGTAACACGGCTACATCAAAAGTCTAAAAACCCGATTTTTTGTAACTATGCCACCGTTAATTCACCCCAATATCTATGACAAATAATTTAGCCATTTTTGAAAAATATTTTCCAGCCACAACAGTTTCTTATTGTTTTGAGCTTTGGAATGAATATAAATTTAAGTTCAAAATAACTCGCCCCCGTCAGTCTAAATTGGGTGATTATTGTTACAGGCGTGATTCTGGGCATCAGATTACGGTAAATGCAAACCTCAATCCCTACTCTTTTTTGGTTACATACATTCACGAAGTAGCTCATTTACAGACTTTTAAGCAGTATGGAAATAAGCCCGAACCACACGGCAAAGAATGGAAACAGCATTTTAGAAATACGTTTCAGCCTTTATTGAAAGCTGACATTTTGCCAGTTGAATTGATTGTAACGCTCAATGATTACCTAAAAAATCCAGCCGCCACCACGCAAGGAGCAAAACCCCTCGTGAATGCCTTACGCATATATGATGTGAATGTAGATGAAGATAAAATTGTGCTAACACAATTGGAAAAAGGGGTGGATTTTGAACTAAACGGAAAAATTTTCACGAAAGGAGACTTACGCAGGACTCGCTTTCTATGTACAGACCGACAAACGGGCAAACGTTATGTGGTTTCAACAAATGCCTTAGTAAAAAAGGTTTGAAAATAATTAATAGTTTTAACCGTTAATTAATAAAAAATATACTTGAAAAATATCTCCAAAAATACCCTTTTTTTATTCATTGCAACTTGCTTTTTTCAAGTACATTTCGCCTTTGCTCAAAATTCAGTTTTAGCCAAAGGAGAGTGGATAAAAATTGGGGTTACAACTTCAGGAATTCATAAATTAGATGCTAATTTTTTACAAAAAGCAGGTTTAAATTTAGCTCAGGTTAATCCCCAAAATATCAAAATATATGGCAACGGTGGCGGAATACTACCCCAAGCCAACGATATTTCAAGAGCAAATGATTTGATTGAAAATACTATTTCTGTAGAAGGGGAAATTGATGGACGTTTTGATAATCAGGACTTTATCTTATTTTATGGACAAAGTCCACACCAAATTTCTTATGATTCCACTTCAAAATCTTTCCGTCATCAATTCAATGTTTATTCCGATACTACTTTCTATTTCTTGACCGTTTCTGACTCCAAAGGTTTACGCATCAAAGACCAAAATTCTGTTTCGGCTACGCAAGAAATTGCTGCTTTTGATGATTATGTTTTTCATGAAATTGATACCAAAAATATCCTCGCCCAAGCCCCTTTTGCGGGTTCTGGTCGCCTCTGGATGGGAGAAGAATTTGGGGGCAATTCAGAGAAAATTTTTACCTTTAATCTATCAGGATTTTCAACAAATTCTAAATTATTAATAACCACATCAGTGGGTGCGTCTGCCTTGAAAAAAACGCAATTTCTTGTCAAAGCTAACGGGCAAAACGTTGGGAATATCCCCCTATTCGCCATCGGAACGGATACTTATGCAGACAAGGCTTCTTTAAATACACAATCATTTATCATTAATTCAGATAATTTTGCTAATGCCACCGACCTAAAAATCAGTTTGGCTTTTGACCGAGATACTATAAAAAATGGGGCTGGTTACATAGATTATGTAGGCGTTCAAGCCCTTAGAGATTTAAAGTTATACGGAAATCAAACACATTTTAGGTCATTGGAAAGCCTTAAAAATAATTTTTCAAAATTTGTGCTGAACGAGTCCTTACAAAACCTTAAAATTTGGGAAATTTCAAATCCTTTACAACCTCAAAATCAATTATTTCTCTCTCAAAATCAGAAGATTGCTTTTGGAATAGATACTAAAACATTAAAAGAATTTATCGTTTTTAATAATACTAATTTTCTTGAACCCATTTCATTTCAAAAAATCAACAATCAAAATCTTCATAATGCAGAAGTGCCTGATTTAGTGATAGTTGCTTCTGAAATCCTTAGAAAACAAGCTAATCGTTTAGCTGATTTTAGGAAGGAAAAGGATAAGTTATCTGTGTTAGTGGTTTCGCCTCAAGAAATTTATAATGAGTTCTCTTCGGGCAAGCAAGATATTACTGCCATTCGTGATTTTATGAAGTTTTTGTATGACCGTAACCCACTGAAATTGAAATATTTATTACTTTTTGGCGATGCTTCTTACGATTATAAAAAACGGATAAATGTAGTCAATAATGAAACGCAAAACATTTTTATTCCAACTTACGAAAGCCGAGAATCTGTGAACCCAATTTATAGTTTTTCTTCGGATGATTATTTTGGATTTTTGTCTAATAATGAAGGCGAATGGGAAGAAACAATTAGTAACAATCATTCTCTCGAGATTGGCATTGGTCGTCTGCCCGTGAAGAGCTTGCAAGAGGCTGAACAAGTGGTAAATAAATTGATTCATTACGGAACGAATAAAAATACTTTAGGTGATTGGCGGACTAAAATTGCATTTGTGGCAGATAATGGTGATGGCAACATTCATCAATCTGATGCTGACTCTTTTTCAAGCGAAATGCAAAGACAATCCGTTGGTTATCAAGCAAATAAAATATTTTTAGATGCTTTTCCGCTCATTTCTCAGCCAGGTGTTCAACTATCTCCACAAGCCAATCAACGCATCAATCAAGCATTTCAGCAAGGTTCATTAATCGTAAATTATAACGGTCACGGCAATGAAACGGGTTGGACGGATGAAAAAATCCTGACCATTGGCGATATTATTGGCTTCACTAATTATAATAATATGCCTTTGATGTTGACCGCCACGTGTCAATTTGGGCGTTTTGACGATCCCTACCAAGTGTCGGGAGCAGAAATTTCATTACTGAATTCCAAAGGTGGAGCAATCGCTTTATTGACCACCACTCGCCCTGTTTATCAATACACTAATTATATTCTTAACGAAGCATTTTACAAAGCCGTTTTCAAACCTATCAATGGCAAAATGCCCCGTTTGGGAGACGTTATGATTAATACAAAAAACAATAGCTTACAAGGCGTGTTAAATAGAAATTTCTCTCTCTTGGGCGACCCATCAATGAGGCTTAATTATGCTGAAAATGAAGTAATTATCTCTAAAATCAATGGAAAATTATCGTCAAAATCTGATACGCTGAAAGCATTAAACAAAGTAATTTTAGAAGGTGAAATCAGAGAATTGGGCGGTCAAAACAAACTCAATATTTTTAATGGAACGGCTAAAATTACGGTGTATGATAAGGTGAAAAATCTGCAAACTTTAGGTAGTAAAGGTAGTAAATTTACCTATCAAGATTACCAAAATATCTTGTTTGAAGGACAAGTAAACGTCAAAAATGGCGGCTTCATTTGCACATTTATTGTCCCCAAAGACATCAATTATCAGTATGGTGAAGGAAAAATATTTGTGTATGCCCAAACATCTGATGCAACCTCTGACGCATCAGGTTCGTCTAAGGTAATAGTAGGCGGAGCAAACAATCAAACCATTTCAGACATCCAATCACCCAAAGGAAACGTATATCTGAACGATGAGAATTTCAAAGAAGGTGGAGAAACTAATGATAGCCCCATTTTCATCGCAAAATTATCTGATGAAAATGGACTAAATCTTGCTACCGATGGCTTAGGTCATGAGATGCTCTTAACGATTGATGATACTACCAAAATTATTGTAAATCAATACTTTACGAGCAATTTAGATGATTATCGAAGTGGTGAAATTCGTTATCAGTTAAAAAACCTAAAAGAAGGTGAGCATCAATTGAAATTAAAAGTTTGGGATACTTACAATAATTCATCAGAAACTTCGTTGCGATTTAGAGTAGCTATTTCTAAAGAAAACCTACTTACCAACGTATTTTGTTACCCCAATCCTACCAGTCAGATTACACATTTCAGTTTTGAACACGAACGAGTGGGCGATGACCTTGAGATAAGTATTGAAATTTACGATAGTTATGGACGAACGATAAAGCGGATTAACGAAAATGCCTATAAAATCACGAGTCCTTACGACCAGATTTTATGGAATATTTCAGAAGATTCAAGCCCAATTGTTACAGGTAACTACTTTTATCGTATTTTTGCAAAATCATTAACTACCAATTATCAAGCAATGGGAATTGGCAGAATAGTGTCCGTTAAATAATTTAGCACATGAAATTTGTGACATAGTTTTGTTTAAAAAAGGTTTATTGATTACTTTTGAACAATACCCAACGGAGTCTATTATTTAAATACTTTACAATTGCGTTATTAAGCCTCGTTTCGAGAAATTAACCTTAAAGACAATGATTAAAAATGTTACTAACGCTCTGAGAGCGTCTTTGATGCTTGGATTAACAGTTTCGACTGCCAGTGTATTTGCACAAGAAACTCGCATTCCTTCACCTGCTATTCCATTTTTATTGATTTCACCAGATGCTCGTTCTGCGGGTATGGGTGATGCAGGTGTTGCCATCTCTCCCGGCGATGGTGATGCAAATTCAATTTACTGGAACCCAGGAAAATTACCTTATGCAGGTAAAGATATGGGTGTTTCACTCTCTTATTCGCCTTGGTTACGTCAATTGGTTTCAGATATGGGAATTTTGAGTGGCAGTTTTTATAAGAAAATTAAAAATAACCAAGTATTGGGTGTTTCTCTTAATTATTTTGACCAAGGACTTTTCCAAGCAACCAATGCCAACGGACAATCATTAGGTAATTTTAATTCAAAAGAATATGCCATTGGCGTTACTTATTCACGTAAATTATCTGAAAAATTGGGTTTAGGGGTTAATTTGAAATATATCAATTCATCTTTGTTGAGTGGTTTGAATACTTCGGCTTTGGGCTTTGATGCTCAACCTGCTTCAACCGTTGCTGCTGATATTGGTTTATTCCATACTTCAAAAAGCACAGGAAGTTGGAACACTAATTGGGGCGTAATGATTTCTAATATTTCAGGTAGAGTTTCTTACGGTGGTTCAGAATCCAATTTTATTCCAACGAATCTAAAGGCAGGTATTGCGGCAATCAAAACAATTGATGCCCATAATAGATTGACTATTACTTTGGATGCAAATAAATTGATGGTGCCAACGCCAACTAAGGTTAATGGTGTATTAGTTCAACCAAGCACAGCAATTGGTGGTATTTTAGGTTCGTTTGGTGATGCTCCAGATGGTTTTAGTGAGGAATTGAAAGAAGTTAATCTTTCATTAGGTGCTGAATATGTTTATAACGATATGTTTGCCTTACGTACAGGTTATTTCCACAGAAGTGCTGATAAAGGTGGCAATCCATATTTTACAGCAGGTTTTGGCGTAAGATTAGAGAAAAAATACGGTTTAGATTTTGCTTATTTGATTCCTGCTGGAAGCGGAAACCCATTGGCACAAACCTTGAGAATCTCGCTTCATGCTAATTTCAATACTGCTCCGAAGGTGATTGCAAACTAAGAAACTGAATACGGAAATTGTCCTTTTGAAGGACGACTTCCGTGTAAATAAATCCAAATAGTATATTCAAAAATGACATTTCTTCGGAAGTGTCATTTTTGTTTTATCCCCTTAAAAATAAAAATGTTAGACAGAACCATAAGTCCTGATTTTCAGACTATTAAAGCCATTAATTTCCCACCCGTTAAAGCCATTAATTTATCAAACGGGATTCCATTATACGTTATAAATGTAGGCGAACAACCCGTTATCAAAATTGAATTTAGTTTTGATGCAGGCAATTGGCAGGAGACTCAAAATGGCGTTTCATTGTTTACTGCCAAAATGATTACTGAAGGAACGAGTCAACATAGTTCGGCACAAATTAGTGAATATTTTGATAAATTTGGCTCATTTACAGAGTCTGGGCAAGGGCTTGACCGTGCTAATTTTGTCATTTACGGACTGAAAAAACATTTGCCATCCTTGCTTCCGATGGTACAAGAATTGTTGCAAGATTCGGTTTTCCCACAAAAAGAATTGGATTCTTTGAAAAATATTCAATTGAATACGCTACAAGTAAATTCAGAAAAAACTTCTTTTATTGCCAATAAGACTTTCCGAAAAACCATTTTTGGCGATGTTCATCCATACGGAAATTCATTGGATGAAGCTGCCATTGAAGCGGTAAATCAGGATATCTTACTCAATTTCTACCGTAATTATTGGCAACAAA
Organism: Cytophagales bacterium; assembly: GCA_031424875.1. Lineage (GTDB taxonomy): Bacteria > Bacteroidota > Bacteroidia > Cytophagales > Spirosomataceae > Arcicella. Next base: position 3,093 of record JANPIG010001119.1, on the reverse strand, counting down.
AACCATTCAAAATTTTTCTTTCGGGAAATATTTCTGATGTCGAAATTGACCTAATAGAGCAGTATTTTGGCAGTTTGAAACTTAGTTCAGCAGCTGAAAAGAAGCTATTGGTAAGCTCTATTCCAACAGTTATTGAAAATATAGTGATTGAAAAAGAGGGAGCCATTCAATCGTCAATTCGCATGGGCAAGCATTTGATGACCCGCAAACACCCTGATTATTTTCCGATGTTATTGTTGAACGAAATCTTGGGAGGGTATTTTGGCTCAAGATTGATGAAAAATATTAGGGAAGAGAAAGGCTTGACTTATGGTATTTCGTCCAATTTAGCCCTTTTTGCCCAGGCAGGCTACTTTGTAATTGGTACGGATGTAAAGCGTGAATTTACACAACAAACCATTGATGAGATTCATAAAGAAATCCAGATTTTACAGACTGAATTGGTTTCTGAAAATGAATTGGAAACTGTGAAAAATTATATGGTAGGTTCTTTTGCAGGATCACTAAATACGCCATTTGACATTGCTGACAGGTATAAAGTGATTTTCTCGGAAAACCTTCCCTTAGATTTTTACAAAAATTATATTCCTAATATTCAGCAGATTTCAGCCATTCAATTGTTGGAAACTGCCAATAAATATTTGGGTTTAGATACCCTAACCGAGATTGTAGTGGGAGGAAAATAATAATCCAAAAACTTTTCAAAACATATTTGTCTAAAACTCAAAGATTTACTACCTTTGCAGTCCTGTTTAGGAAATGGTTAATCGTTATTGATTTTTAGTAGAAGTAAATTACTAACAATCAGGTTGATAACATTGATGATTAATCATTAACGTCACAACGATTAACATTTAATATTTATAAAGAAATGGCTAAGAAAGGCAATAGAATCCAAGTTATTTTGGAATGTACTGAGCAAAAAACATCAGGCGTTCCTGGGATGTCACGTTACATCACAAAAAAGAACCGTAAAAATACTACGGCTCGTTTAGAATTGAAAAAATACAATCCTTTTATGAAAAAGGTAACTGTACATAAAGAAATCAAGTAATTCACATTAGTGATTGATGATTGGTGATTGTTTAAGGTAATTTAGCCATTAATATAAACTAATAATCATAAGCTACAAAAATTAACAAGGAAATGGCAAAGAAGGTAGTTGCAACCCTGAAAAAAGAAGGTGGCGTAAAATACGCTAAAATTATCAAAGCAGTAAAAAGCCCAGTTACGGGTGCTTACACTTTCAAAGAAGAAATCATTCTTCAAGATGACGTTATGTCGGCATTGAAAGGATAATACCTAAAAAAATTATAAAGTCCCCTTGCCTAATCAGGTTAGGGGATTTTTTTTAGCCCTACTTTTCCTAATAGGGGAATATTGTAGCGTATTTTTTTTACTTTTGTTTAATAGCTGGAAAATTAAACTTATAAAGTTTTTGAAAATTATAGGTTTGAGCCAAAACTGTTAATTGTTAACTGTTAATTGTCAACTGAAGAAAATGGGATTATTTGATTTTTTTAAGAAGAAAGAAACTTTAAATACGGAGGAAAAAGATACCCTCGACAAAGGATTAGAAAAAACCAGTGACGGCTTTTTATCGAAAATTAGTCGGGCAGTTGTCGGTAAGTCCAAAGTGGATGAAGAAGTATTGGATGAATTGGAAGAAATTTTGATTACTTCTGATGTGGGCGTGGATACGACTCTAAAAATTATTAAACGAATTGAAGAACGTGTAGCAAGAGATAAATTTCTGAATACCAGTGAGTTAGATGGAATTCTTAGAGAAGAGATTGCAGAATTATTAGAACAAAATAAATCTCAAGACATCACTAATGCCTTTAATGTTGGCAACGTAAAGCCTTACGTGATTTTAGTTGTCGGGGTAAATGGCGTTGGAAAAACGACCACTATTGGGAAGTTAGCTTCTCAATTTCATAAAGCTGGCAATAAAGTTATTTTAGGTGCAGGAGATACCTTCCGTGCTGCCGCTGTTGACCAATTAAAACTTTGGGGTAAGCGTGTGGGTATCACGGTAATTGACCATGGAATGAACACAGATCCTGCTGCGGTGGCGTATGATGCTGTAAAACAAGCAGTTGAACAAAATGCCGATGTAGTTATCATTGACACAGCGGGTCGTTTGCATAACAAGGTTAATTTGATGAAAGAGCTTTCAAAAATTAAGCGAGTGATTCAGAAATTTATGCCCGAAGCTCCGCATGAAGTTTTGTTGGTTTTGGATGGTTCGACGGGTCAAAATGCTTTTATTCAAGCTCAGGAATTTACAAAAACAACCGAAGTAACAGCTTTGGCAATTACGAAATTGGATGGAACTGCCAAGGGGGGCGTTGTTATTGGAATTTCTGACCAATTCAAAATACCTGTCAAGTACATTGGTGTTGGGGAAAAAGTGGAGGATTTGCAGGTTTTTAATAAGAAAGAATTTGTAGATTCGTTGTTTAAGCGGAAATAGATTTTTATATCAAAATAATGAAAATATCAACCCTAATTCTTTGTATTCTCTGTGTTTTTACCTCTCTTTCTTTTAGCCAAAAATCTAAAAAGAAAGTTCATAGAAAGGTGAAAAAAGTAAAGGTAATTGCAAAGCCTATTATTAAACCAGTAACAATTACTGAAAAGGATATTCAGCAAGGAATTTGTGGATCAATCTTCTGGAAATCAGGGAATTTCATGCCTTCTCCCGACCATGAAACACCCAAAGCTACGCCCATTCAACGAGAATTATCGGTATATGAGTTGACTAATATTTCAGAGGCTACCTTGCAAAATGGATTTTATACTGCCATCGTAAAATCAAAAATAAAAAGTATAAAATCAGATGCTAATGGCAAGTTCTGTTTGGATTTGCCCGAAGGTGACTATTCACTTTTCGTGAAGGAAGGAGACAAGGGGCTTTATGCTAATTCATTTGATGGAAAAGGTAATATTTTTCCTGTAAAAGTGTGCAAAGATAAAGTTTCTATCATTGTTTTTACGGTTGATTATCAAGCGGTGTATTAAAAGTACCACAGGCTTTAGCCTGTAATATCTTTACAATATTACAGGCTAAAGCCTGTGGTACTTTTACTT
>JANPIG010001118.1:0-5641 GCA_031424875.1 Cytophagales bacterium | reverse complement strand
AAGAGCCATAGGCTCGGAGCATTTTGTAACCGTGGATTTTAATCCACGGACATTTTAATCCACTAATCCACGGACATTTCCTAATCCACAGATTTCAACCGCACATCAGGCGTAAACTTTATCTGATATTCCTTGGGAGGCGTTGCTTGCAATAGATTTTGCACAAAATAGTCCCATCGTTTCCGCATCATATAGAAGCTTTCTGCCCCGAAGCCATGACGAGCATTTGGGAAAATGAGCAAATCAAAATCTTTGTTGGCTTTAACCAAAGCATCAGCCACTAAATAGGTATTGCTTGGCGGCACATTATCATCCATACCACCATGTACCAACATCAATTTTCCTTTCAAGTTCTTGGCATTTAATTGATTAGCTTGATGTTCATAGTTTGAAACACCGTCTTTATTTTTAGTTTCTAAGCCAATGTATCTTTCGCCCCAATCGTCCTCATAACTTCGGGTATCGTGATTACCTGATTCTGATATTCCCACTTTAAAAAAATCGGGATATTTAAACATGGCAGTTGCCGTAGCATTTCCTCCGCCAGAATGCCCCCAAATACCAACCCTATTCAAATCCAGATATGCATATTTTTCTGACAATTGTTTTAAACCTGAAATTTGGTCAGATAAAGTATTTTCTTCCAAATCACCATAACAGGCATCGTGAAAAGATTTTGACCTGTTCGGATTACAACTACCTTCCAAAGCAACCACGACAAAACCCAATTCTGCCAAAGCTTGATTGTCTCCTCTTGCTGCCGAAAAGTTCCATGAGCCTACACTACCCGCTTGTGGCCCTGGATATATATAAACAATCACAGGATATTTTTGTGAAGGGTTCATATTTGACGGTGTGAACTGCAAACCATACAAATCCCATTTATTATTAGCAGATTTTACTGTAAATGGCTTAGGAGCAATCCATCCATTAGCTTTTAAACGAGCAATTTCTGTCTTTTCTAAGGTCGTAATTAGTTTTCCTTTTATATCTCTTATTTCTGTAACGGATGGTATGTCGGGTTGTGAATATATATCGGTAAAAAATTTACCATCGGGAGAAAAACTAACAGTATGATTACCGTCATTTGGTGTCAATAAGGTCAAGTTATTTCCACTAAAATCAATGCTGTAAAAATGAGCAAAATATGGGTTTCTGCCTGCCTCTTTCCCCTTTGCTTCAAAGTAAATCATTCGTTGTAAAGCATCCACTTTCAAGATACGAGTTACCACAAAATTGCCCTTCGTAATTTGATTTTTCACCTTTCCCGTAGTGGCATCATAAAGGTACAAATGCCCCCAATCTGTTCTTTCAGAATACCAAATAAATTCATTGGTTTTCCATAAGAATTTCCAATTAATAGCCCCTTGTCCAGATTCGTATTGAGTAGGCACTTTTTCTTCAAAAATATCTCTGACTTCACCCGTTTCTGTATTGGCTACTCTCAAGTTAGCTTGTTTGTGGTCTCGACTGGTGGATACAAATGCTAATTGTTTACCGTCTTCGCTCCATGCTGTATCATCAAAGCCACCTTCGCAAGATATGTCATCACATAAAGTACCTCGCCTTGCATCAGAATTTAATTTCAAACGAATAACTTTGGGCGAGTCATTTACTTCAATAATCACACGATAAATTCTAATAATGTCAGAGTCGCCAGGCATGGGGTATTTCCATTCTTCGAGGTCAGGCGAGCCTACTTTTGTACGGACCAAATACATGTTTTTTACGTGTCGTTGGTCTTGCTGAAAGGTTGCTATTTTCTTTGAATCAGGCGACCAACGCAGAATAGCTTTATCAGAATGTTTCCACCCTGCGTTGTCGGTAGCATAACCAAAATCTTTTACCCCGTCGGTTGTCAAAGCAGTTTCTTTGCCGGTGCTGAGGTCTTTTATCCATAAATTCCAATTACGGATAAAGGCAACTTTCTTAGCGTCAGGTGAAAGTATTTCTTTGCTCAATACCTTTGGTTGACGAGATTCCACAATACCTTCCATTAATTCTTTTCTCGAATTAAAGCTATTTTTTTTACCATCAACTGGGTTATATAATACGTATTTTGATTCATTGGCAGACAAAAGACGATACCAAAGTCTTCCATCGGGTAACCATTGCGGCTGAATAGCATTATCAACATATTTTGTGGCATTTGGTAAAAGCATATTAGTTGCCCGATTATAATCATCGGCAGTAAATACTTTTGGTGTCTGTGCGTTGGCGGAAATTGCAAAAATTAACAACCATGTAGCTAAATAACATTTCTTCATTATAAAATTAATTTGTTGATTAAAACTTTGATAATCAATTAGTTACAAAGTAATGACTAATTGCCAAACATTACTCATTTTCAATTAAAGTCTGTCCAGCCCATCTTTTTCAAAGTCTTTTCTTTTAGTTTGATAATATTGACATCCATCGTTACAGGTGTGAGTGGAGCATCTTGTTTATCACGGGGCAGGTTTACGATTTTGTCCACTACGTCCATGCCTTTAATTACTTTTCCATAAACCGTATATTTATTATCCAGTCGAGCCAATCCTTGCTTATTTTGGACAATATAAAACTGACAGCGAGCAGACAGCATATCGGGGTTATCGTCTCGTCCTGCCGCAAAAGTTCCATATTCATGGATGAGCTTGCCGTTAAATTCTGGCTTTAAAAGCATGGTTGTATCCTTGAAACCTTCGGGTGTATCAGGGCAACCGCCTTGTGCTACAAAGTTGGGGATTACTCTATTGAACGTAAAGGAATCCCAATATCCAGCCTTTGCTAATTGTATAAAACTGGCTTTATGCTTGGGAGTTTGATTATAAAGCCAAATAATGATTTCACCTTGTGGCGTTTTAATTTGCCCAACTTCATATTTTTGAGCCAAAACATGAGTAGTAAATAGAAATAGATAAATGATAAGAGTATTTTTCATAATTTTTATATTGAATTCTTGTTTAATCACCTGCTATTATTGTTTATTTTCCTTCAAATATTTGTTCAACCAATCTATCCAGAGTTTGTCTCTATCCATTTGTGAAACGGGGTCGCTGGCATTGTGTGAGGGTATCGCCCAAGCAAAAAACTTTGTTTCAACGCCATTATCTTTCAAGCTATGAAACAGTTTGTACGATTGCGTAATTGGCACTCTGGGGTCGCCCGTATTGGCTAAAATTAAGGTAGGAGCTTTGATGTTTTTGGCTTCGGTGATGGGAGATTGGTCGATGTATTTTTGCATAATAGCATTACTCTTCCAAGGCGAACCACCCAAGGCTGCACCACGGGCTACATTGGAATCGCCCAAGTTATATTGATCCATCCAGTCTGTAACAGCGGCACCCGCAACCGCAGCTTTCCAACCGCCATAATGCCCTGCCAACCAGACAGTCATATAGCCACCATAAGACCAACCCGAAACCGCAATATTATTAACATCAATCATATCAGTAGCTTTTAATTTGGCCAAACCCGCCATCACATCCCTGCCTGGTCCAGCTCCTGCATCTTCGGTAATGGCTATTTTATAAGCACTCCCCAAATTATCACTTCCTCTATAATTGGGTTCAAAAACGAAATATCCTTGATTGGCTAAGAGTTGAGAAAAACGACTAAACGTCTCTACAGAAGCCGCATTTGGTCCACCATGAACTACCAAAACCAGCGGATATTTTTTTCCTTTATCATAATTAGCTGGATAAGTTACAATGCCACAATGCTTGAAACCATCATTATCCCAATAAATCGTTTCCGTTTTGCCCATCGTCATGGCTTTCACTTCTTTGTTAAAATCTGTGAGGCGTATGGGCTTTGATTTTGAGTTGGCTAAATAATACAATTCAGTAGGCTGAGTGGTTTCTGAACCCACAAAAGCAATTGAGCCATTTTTACCAACGGATGCTTCGAGCCAAAATCCCCAAGCGGGCGAAACATTACCAATATCAATTTTTGAAGCATTTCCATCTACGTTTTGAATCCACAAAGAAGTTTTATTATCGTCATGCCCTCCTACTAATAAGCCTTTATTATCGGGCATCCAGATGGAACGGTACAAATCTCTATCAAGTTTTGCGGTAATGTTTTTACCTTCTCCACCTTCTTTTGTAGTAGTCCAAATTTGATTAATATTACCATTTTTCTCCTCTTTTTTATACCAATAAGAAAGAGCAGAACCATCAGGTGAAAAAAGAGGATATGATTCAAACTGACTTCTTGAAGTGAGTTGTTTGATACTGCCGTCAGCTACATTCAATAATTGGATGGTTCTATACTGCCCATCGCCTGAATAAGGATTGATTACTTTTACGAAGGCAATATATTTGCTATCGGCACTCCAAGACAAAGGAGATGAAGGAGCTCCAGGAGGAATGGTTACGGGCAAAGTCCACTCACCAGAAGTAAGTCTTTTTTGTTCGTTATTTGCGATTTTTATCAACCAAATATGTGAAGGGTTGGGCTTTGTGCCAATAAACATATCATTATTACCTACCTCAAAAACGGTATGTCCTTTTTCTATTTCAGCTTTATTGGCAGGTTCGTCTTCCGTTACGTAAGCAATGGATGTAGCATCGGGACTCCACGAATAATGCTGAATTCCTTTAATTGCTTTGGTCAACTGTTTAGCTTCGCCGCCATTCATAGAGAGCAAAAATATTTGATTAGTGGCCTCTTTACCCGTGCCTGCCTTTGCCAGAAATGATAATTGTTCGCCATCTGGCGACCATCTTGGCTGTGAAACACTAACTCTTTCGTGGGTTAAAATATTTTGTTTACCTGTGGCAATGTCTATTAGTACTAACTCAGAGTTGTATCTATTTTTATCAAGATCTGGTCTTGATACTACCAATACAATACTTTTGGAATTAGGTGAAATTTGGGGGTCACTCATACCCGTTAGTTTTGTAACATCAGCCAATTCAAATTTCTTTTGTCCTAAAGAATCGCCAAAGTGTACAAATGCCAAAAGCACAGATAAGAGAATAGTAATTTTTTTCATGGGAATTTGATTTATTGATGAGAATTTAACCATAAGTTAAATAAATTATTTGAACAATGAAAAGCCATCCGACAAATGAATTCATTTTATCTCGGTTATAAGAAATTACTGCTCAGGAGGCATTTTCCTGTAAAAAATAAATCCAAGGCTGAGCGTTCAGCCTTGGATTTATTTTTTACTCAAAATGCTTTAAAACCGACTTCCTTCTCCTTGAAATCTCCGCTATTTGCCCATTCGTCATCATCAAAAATCCATCTACTTTATAATCCTTTACATGATTTGGGTTAATCATAAACGAACGATGAACCCGTAAGAATCCATGCGTTTCAAGATATGACTCAAAAAATTTTATGGGGTGAGCCACTGTTTTTTGTTTGTTATTTTCCAAATAGATGGTGGTGTAATTTACATCTCCTTTGAGCAAGATAACCTCATTAATAAATACCTTTTGGAAAGTTTTGTGATTGATAATTAGGAGACCTGTATTTCCTTTTTGTTGGTATGTTTTCATCTTGATATTTTTTAGAAATACAGGAGAAGTATTAAGTCCTCCTGCATTTTCACTTTTTCACTTAAAATCCAATTTCAATTTTACTGGTATTGTTATTAAATTTCAATTTCCCCGTTCCTCGATATTCAAGATTTTTGGCAATACCCGTT
>JANPIG010001117.1:0-1289 GCA_031424875.1 Cytophagales bacterium | reverse complement strand
GCAACCTATTTTAGTGGTTTGAAAATTAAGTGGCTTTTAGAAAATGTAGAGGGATTGCGTGCTGATGCAGAAAAGGGAGAAGCCATTTTTGGAAATATGGACACTTTCGTATTGTGGCATCTCACGGGTGGTGTTGAAGGGGGTGTATATGTAACGGACGTTACCAATGCAAGTCGCACACAGTTGATGAACTTGCAAACGATGCAATGGGACGATGAAATATTAAATATATTGAATATCCCAAAAACCATGTTACCAACCATCAAATCAAGCAGTGAAGTTTATGGCCAAGCTCGTGGAGTGCTGGCTGGCGTACCTGTCTCAGGAATTTTGGGTGATCAACAAGCTGCCTTAGTAGGACAAACTTGTTTTTCCCCTGGGGAAGCTAAGAATACCTACGGGACGGGCTGTTTTATGTTGATGAATACGGGTACAAAAATTACACCTTCTACGTATGGTTTGCTTACTACGGTTGCGTATCAGTTTGGAAATCAGCCAGTTAATTATGCCTTAGAAGGTTCAGTTGCCATCACGGGTGCATTAGTTCAATGGCTTCGTGATAATCTGGGACTTATCAAAAAGAGTTCAGATATTGAAATTTTGGCTAATACTGTGGAAGATAATGGAGGATGCTATTTCGTTCCAGCATTTTCTGGTTTATATGCTCCTTACTGGGATGCAACTGCCCGAGGAATCATAGCAGGATTGACTCGCTACGTAACAAAAGCCCACATTGCCAGAGCCGCTTTGGAGGCAACCGCTTTCCAGACTTTAGAGGTTTTGGAAGCAATGGAAAAAGATTCTTCTATTGAAATCTCTTCACTAAGAGTTGATGGAGGAATGGTTGTAAATCAGACACTTATGCAGTTTCAGGCCGACATGGTGGATGTGCCAGTAGTCTGTCCCGCCATGATTGAAACAACGGCATTAGGTGCTGCCTATGCCGCAGGTTTGGCAGTAGGATATTGGAAAGATTTGGAAGATTTAAAGCAAAATTGGGGCATTGACCATACTTGGCATCCTAATATGGAAAGCGATAAACGAGAACATTTATACAAGTATTGGAAGAAAGCAATACAACGTAGTTTTGAGTGGGAGGAGTAGCACCATAATATATTTCAGGAATTATTGTCGGGAAGTTCCCGAAAGTTTTTTTAACTTTCGGGAAGTTTTTTTTTGTTACTTTACATAAAAACACATCATTTTATAAAAGTCAATCCTTTCAGACCAATTAAATCACATTTTCTGTGAAAATTTTAATCAAAAACCAGTCATCATTCGTTCGCCTG
>JANPIG010001116.1:0-1264 GCA_031424875.1 Cytophagales bacterium | reverse complement strand
ATTTCGCTCCCTTCAATATCATTCACGAAACGGCTAATAACTTCTTGAATTTAGGCCAGTTAGATCTGAAATTTCAGGTGGAGGGTCAATATAGATTTAATAAATATCTTACTTATGATGTAGTAGGAACGATGCGTCAGGTGCAATCTTCTCGTGAAAATAATACTTATGAAAATTCCAATCAAGCAAATGCCTATCGTGCTGCTGAAAACTCTACGGTAAGACAAGCCAATAAATTCTTGTATCGTGATACTGATAATCCCGAAGCTGAACCCATCGTGGTAATGCCTTATGGTGGTATTTATAAGAAAAATGATGATAAATTGACGAATTTTTACGCCAGACATCAGTTTAATTTTAACACCACTATTAGCCAAGATCATTCTATAAATGTATTGTTGGGTCAGGAGATTAAGTTTGCTAATCGTCAGGAAACTAATTTTATTGGGTATGGTTATCAATTTGATAAAGGTGGTATTCCTTTTACAGATTACAGAATTATTAAGCAAGGTTTGGAAAGCAATTTCAATTATTACGGTCTTCAAAACACTCGTGACCGCTTTGTGGCTTTCTTCTCAAACGCCAGTTATGCCTATAGAAGCAAGTATATCTTTAACGGAACAGCTCGTTTGGACGGTTCAAACCAATTGGGCAAAGCAACATCGGCAAGATGGTTGCCTACTTGGAATGTCAGCGGTTCTTGGAATGCTAAGGAAGAACCATTTTTGAAAGACAATGAATTAATTAGCCGCTTGTCGCTGAGAGCCACTTATGGACTTACCGCAAGTATTGGTAGAGCCAAAAACTCAACGGCTATTTTTAACAACGCCGTTACCAATCGTCCGTATTTGAATGAAAAGGAATTGGCAATAGATATAACCAATTTAGAAAATTCAGAACTTACTTGGGAAAAGCAATTTGAAACCAACGTAGGTTTTGATTTAGGACTTTGGAATAATCGTGTAAGTATAATCGTGGATGCTTATCAACGTAATGGTTTTGATTTGATTGGACAAATTAAAACCTCAGGTATTGGCGGTGAATTCTTTAAAAATGCTAATTATGCCGATATGAAATCAAAAGGAATAGACTTAGGATTATCTGCAACCGTAGTTAATTATAAGGACTTTTCTTGGAAAACCAGTTTCAATTATGGATTTAATAAGAACGAAATCACCAAATTGAAAAGCCTTCCTTTGATATATGACCTCACTCGTCCCGAAGGAGGAGCCAGAGAAGGATATTCGGTGAGAGGTATCTTCTC
>JANPIG010001115.1:0-1459 GCA_031424875.1 Cytophagales bacterium | reverse complement strand
AGTGGTAATTTTATAGCCATAATTGTAGCACTTCCTTTTTCAGTAGTATCTCTTAACGATATGGTAGTCAGCACTTTACCTTTGGGACTACCATCATGAATTTCTAAGATACCCCCTAAATTTTTAACTGAATAATTCATCACAAATTGCGACATTCCATCTAATTTGAAGTTGGGTAAACGGCAAGAACCCCCGTTTCGCAACCCTATACTCCTACCACCTAATAATGCACCTTCCACAAAACTATCAGCATCATGGGCATTGAATTTAGGTTCAATAAATTTGGCAAAATGAAGCCAATCGAAAGACTTTTCTTCTGGTTTAAGGTTTTTTATCCAAGTATTCAAAGATTCTAATTTTGGCTTATCCTCTAGTGAAAACCTCCTCAAATTTGGCGATTCATCATCCGTATCTTCATCACGGGTATTATTAAAAAATGCCATAAATTTATAATATTCTTCGTGCCTAAATGGGTCGTATGGGTGACTGTGACATTGAACGCAAGAAAAAGTAGTGCCGTGAAAAACATCCCAAGTGGTATTTACTCGATCCAAAACTGCTGCCACTCTAAACTCTTCATCCACCGTTCCTGTCTCATCATTATTCATGGTATTACGATGAAAAGCGGTGGCAATTAATTGGTCTTCCGTCGGGTTTGGCAGTAAATCACCCGCTAATTGTTCCGTAACAAATTGGTCAAAAGGCATATTTTTATTGAATGCCCGAATGACCCAATCACGGTATTCCCAAATGGTTCTGCCGTTGTCTTTTTGGTAACCTTTACTATCCGAATATCGAGCTAAATCTAACCACATCGAAGCCCATTTTTCACCAAATTGGGGCGATTTCAAGAGGTCGTCAACCACTTTTTCAAAGGCATCTTCTGAATTATCGGCTAAAAATTTGGCTAATTGTTCGGGCGTGGGAGGCAATCCGATTAGGTCTAAATAAACCCTGCGGAGTAATGTAGCTTTGGGAGCTTCTTCCGTTGGTTTCAATCCTTCTTTTTTGAGGTTTTGTAAAATAAAACGGTCAATATCATTTTTTGCCCAAGAATTTCCAAAAGGTAAAAATGAAGCAAAGTAGCCTTCTGGATTAGGAACAGATACTTTTTGAGGTGAAACATACGCCCAATGGTCGCCCCATTCCGCTCCTTCTTTCACCCATTGAGTTAGGATTTCAATTTCTTCTTTTTTGAGTGGATTAGCTCGATAAGGCATCCTTTCGTCTGGGTCAGTATGCGTGAGTCGAGCAATAAAATCGCTTTTTTCAGGATGAAATGGAATGATGGCGGGCTTACCAGATTTAGTTTTGGCGAGGGCATCTGAACGAAATAATAAACTAAAATCGTTAATTTTTTTTACGCCCCCATGACAAGCAATACAATGCTTGTTTATGATGGGTTTTACTTGGGTGCTATAATCAATTTTATCTGAATCATTGTTCTCATAAATTGATT
>JANPIG010001114.1:0-3775 GCA_031424875.1 Cytophagales bacterium | reverse complement strand
AAGCCAATGAGCTGAAATACAGATAATGGCTTTGGGCTGAGTCAATTCTTTTCCTAATTTCCCCCAACTTTGACTAAATGAATTATCTTCAATGCCGTTCATGGGAGAACCATGTCCAATAAATAATAGTGGCGTTTTTTCTTCCTGAATAGATAAGTTTTCAGAAAATGCTTTGAGTGTGCCTAAGGTTGTCATACCGATTAAACTCGAAATAGTGGATAAAAATGATTTTCTATTCATCGAGAATTTATGCTAAATTTAAAGTTCATGTGCGTGTTTTACGGAAGCCTTCGGTGAAAACCGAAGACTTCCGTTTGAAACCAAGTCAAAGTGGGTATGCTTAAATTTAGAAACTCCCACTATTTTCATAACGATTACTTTTCTGGCAAAGTTCGTTAATTATGTTCCTTCAATTTCCATCAGGTTTGATAATATTTACCATTGGGCTGGCAGGAAAATCAAAGGTTTGGAGGTTGTCGGGTTGGGCTGACGAGTAGGTGGGAATATTTTTTAAAAGGTATTTTTTTATCGGCAAATCTGAATTTCGGATGCCCTCAACGATACATTTTGCCAATTGATACGCTCCGTAATTACTAAAATGGGTATCATCAGCATACGCTTTTTCTTGCCCCGCATAAGTACCTGCTGCCACGTGGACAAAAGCCTTTTTAGATTCCTCCACACCGAGGGTTTCCCACAGAATTTTGCTCATCGCATTTAGGTCTATTAGACTTACTTTTTCCGCTTGAGCTACTTCTCGCATGGCATCAGGAAAATCAAGTAATGTATTGACAATCTGACCTTTACTGTCAAAATTTCGGCGGTGCATGGAGGTTATTAATACAGGGATTCCGCCTTTGTTTCGGGTTTGTTCGATATATGATTTTAGTAAATTTTTATATTCAAACATTGCCCTAAATCCTTTGATTTTCTGGTCGTTATGAGCAAATTCGATGAAGAGATAATCGCCTTTTTTTATGTCAAAAAGAATCTTTTTTAAGCGATTTTCTGCCACAAAACTCTGCAAAGACTCGCCAGATTCAGCATGATTAGAAAACACAATTTTCTTAGACTCAAAAAACCTCGGTATCATTTGCCCCCAAGCCGTAAAGGGTTCTTGAACTTGGTCAACTACCGTGGAATTTCCTGCCAAAAATATCGTACAGGCTTTATTATTGGGGGTAATTTCAAGGCTTTTTATTTGGGGATTTTTCCCACAAAATTCAAATGTAAGTTGATTGTCCCAATGCGGATAGGTCAGTTCTCTTGGTTTAAGTTTTATTTTTTCGTGATCGCCAAAATTGGGTGTTTTCACATTTACCGTGAATGTTTTTGTGGTAAATTCTCCTGTTGAAGTGATAATTTTCTCTAACATCAACCTCCGATTTTCAACTTTTATAGTAGTTTCGCTTCCTTGATTTTCATTGCCCATTACTACTCTTACATCATAATTTCCTTCTTTTAAATCGAGCGTGAAAAATTTGGGAGAATCGGGCAGAAACCCAAATCCTGCTTCTTTTGTGTATAATTGATTTGGTTTTACAGGTAAAAAACCTTTCATTTCTTTTACATCAAAATTGAATTTCAAGGTTTGCGATATTGATAAAAATGGAATGAATAAGAGCAATAATATTTTCTTCATGATTTTAGTAGATTCTTCTACAATTTATACGGAAGATTACGGAAGTCGTACTTCAAAAGGACGACTTCCGTGTTTAACAATTTGGCAGTAGATAGTTCTTCTTGAGGTAATTATTGCTTTTTCGCAATTTCAGCAGCATAAATTTGCTCTTTCCCTTCAAAATTAGCTCTGAAAATAATCCATTTGCCATCGGGAGAAAAATGTACGTTTGGTTCAAATTTATAGCCATGATGTTTCATGTTGACCAATTTCTCTGAATATAATTTATTACCTTCTGGTCGAAAAAGATATATCCATTGCCCATCTTTGGCTTTGGCAACTTGCCCAATATCGCCACCGTCGCCTGCAAAAAGCGTTTGGTCGGGCGAAATATTGAAGTGAATAGACCATTCATCTCTTTGCATTTCGTAACGTTTTTCCACACCCGTTTCAATGTTTGTTCCTGCCAAATAAAATGTTTGCCCTTTCGGAATTTGAAGGTCAAACCATATCGTTTTTCCATCCCAACTCGGAAACTCATGCCCTGCAATTTCCATATCCACACTACGTTTGTGCATCAATTTGGGTTGTTGTGTATTAATGTCAATCGTCCACATTCTATCTACTTTATGCCAGGGACCTTCGTGGCAAAACATCAACATATTGGGGTTTTGAGGCACAAACTGAATATGCCCTAACCAAGTATTCTCGTGGTGAATCTGTTTCAATTCGCCCGTTTCTATATTGAGCGTAAACAGTGTATTCAAAATTTTAGCATCAAAAATTTTATCGAAAAAATCTTTTTTCTCGGGGAAGTTTTTCAAAATTTCTTTCTCCGTATTCCCTTCTTTAGCAGCACCCGCCAATATTTTTTCATCTGAATTCACCGTTGAAATTGTTCCTTTAAAATCAGGGGGGAAAACATAAACCAAACGTGTTTTTTGAGTAATAATAGACGTAGCAAAAACGCTATCTTGTTTTTGGAAAAACAACTCGCCACGTTTGGGAGCAAATATTTCACCTCCTATTTTACTTCTTGTTGTCAAAGGTTTATTTTCAAGCGTTTTCAGATTGACGGAATACAACATTTGTCCTTCGGGCGTGCGATTATAAAATGCCATTAGGTCGCCGTCTTTATTAGTCAAAAATGGGTTGTTGTGAAAGTAAAAGCTCTGATTATTACCTTCTACACTCGACAGGCGTACAATTTTATGCCCTGTATCTTTATCAATCCAAGCATTGGGCATCGGCGAAACCGCACCCGTTTCCATAACCGGGACTTCATTTTTTCGTTTTTCAATTTGCTTTTCGGTTAATAAAAACTTCTTTAATTTACATTTACCTAAGTCTTTTATTCCCTCCAAAACGGTTTGGGCATTGAGTTTTGCTCCTACCAAATTGGTATGCGTATTATCTTTACTGGTAAAATAATTGGCTTTCACGCTGGCTTCGTTTTCTAACTCATATTTTTGAGCTATTTTTTCATTCAGATTAATAAAAAATGCCCCCTGAGACTTCGCTACTTCTTCTGCCCAAAGTGAGTACGAATCTGCACTGCGTTGTACTTTGCCATCTTTCCAATTGGTTTTTGGCACTAATGAACACACGATAGCCGTTGCCCCTTTGCTGTGCGTATCGTCCACATATTTACGCATATACCAGCCAAAAGAATGGACGATTTCGTGCTTTTTTGTCAGCATATTATCAATTTCTTGAGTTTCTTCGCCCAAACCTCTGATTGAACCTCTGGCTCGTGAAGTGTCATTGACCGCCCCCGCATCGTTATGCCCAAACTGCATGATTACATAATCGCCTTCTTTCAATTTTGCCATGATTTTATCCCATCTTCCTTCGGTAATAAAAGTACGGCTGCTTCGTCCACCGATGGCGTGATTTTCGAGGTGGATTCTGGTGGTATCAAATCCTGCATCAATGACACTTCCCCAACCCCACATAGCGTCTGCACCCTTACCAGAGCCATTTTTCACGGTAGAATCTCCAATAATATAAAGTGTTGGTTTGGAAGAATTAAAGGCAAAAAAGCTCATGATTAACATAGAGCATACGCCTATAAATAGTTTATTTTTCATTGGATTATTATGATTTATACAAATTTTAGAGAGTTGATGCGTATTTTACGGAAGTCGTCGTTTT